>JAYRHO010000062.1:0-2525 GCA_041907245.1 Saccharospirillaceae bacterium | reverse complement strand
TCGCTGTGGCTCACGCCTTGAGGCGGGCAGGCGACCGAGGATTTATACGTCAAGGCGGCGCAGCAAACGGAGTTTGAGTTGATTGTGCCTGGGCGTTTTCAGTCTATGGAAACAGGCAATCGGGTGACCTACACCGAAGCCCTAAGCGAAGATAAAAAACAAATGCGCCATGTGTTTATTGCCGATGGCAACAGCATAGTGGTGGCACAAAGCGGCCATCAGTATGTCAGCCCAGAAACGGGTTCACGCTTTTTAGAGCTGGAAAAAGGCAAACGCTATGACTTAACCCCTGGCAGCGCCGAGCTTAAAGTGCTGAATTTTGATCGATACGGCGCACGTTTGGCGCAAGAATCGCAAGAGCGTGCCAAGGCGCGTAAAGAATCGGTGTCAACCTTGGAGATTTTAGGCAGCCAAGACCCCGTGCTTTCAGCGCAAGTGCATTGGCGTTTTTCTTTGGTGGCCTTTGTGCCCATAGTCGGCTTGCTGGCCTTTCCCTTGTCCAAGGTGCAGCCACGGCAAGGGCGCTTTGCGCGCATGTTCCCCGCTTTGGTGCTCTTTATTATTTATGCGGCCTTGGTGGCGGGTATGGTGGGTGTGATCGAAAAAGGCAAAGTCAGCCCTTGGCTGGGCGTGTGGGCGGTACACGGTGTTTTTCTCAGTATTGCGCTGCTGATGCTGGCTTGGCCAAGTATTCAGCGTCGCCGTTATGTGCGTAGGGTGGCAGCATGAGTAAGCTCGATGCCTACATTGGTCGTCAGGTCATTATGGCGACACTGTTGATGATGGTGGTGATCGTTTCTTTGGATGCGATTTTCGCCTTGATTTATGAAATAGGGCGGCTGCGTGGCGGCTACCAGTTTCCCGAAGCCTTAACCTACATAGGTATGCGTTCACCACGCAGGCTGTATGAATACGCCACCATGGCTTGCTTTGTTGGCTGTTTGGCGGGCTTGGGCAGTTTGGCGGCCAGCAGTGAGCTGACCGTTATGCGCGCCTCGGGGATTTCCACCTCGCGCATCAGCTTGGCGGTGTTAAAGCCCGTTATTTTAATCATGATTTTAAGTGTGCTGGCGGCGGAGTTTGTTATTCCTAAGCTTGAGCGTGCGGCGGAAACCTTAAAATACACCGCGCAAGGTCGCGGCTTGATGCAGTCCAACAGCGGCAAAGGCTATTGGCATCGCGAGGGCAACGAGTTCACCCGTTTTGCCGCAGCGGATAACAAAGGCACGCTTTATGGCTTGTCTATTTATCAATTTGATCAAAATAAAGAATTGCAAAGCGTGCGTTACGCCAAGCAGGCGGTGTACGAGCAGGGCGCATGGCAGCTTGAACAAGCCGAAACGCTGCGTATTTCCCCTGATAAAACCGAGCGTACCGTTGTGGCCAAGGATCAATGGCACAGTGAGCTCACCCCGCGCGGCTTGAACGTCATCATGTACGAGCCACGCGATATGGCGATTTCCGATTTGTATGAATACGCCCGCTATTTGAAAAAAGAAGGCTTAAATGCCGATAAATATCTGCTGTCGTTTTGGTCGAAGGTGAATCAGCCCTTGGGCGCTTTTGCGCTGGTGATCTTGGGGATTTCGTTCATTTTTGGCCCGCTGCGCTCGGTTAGCCCCAGCTTTCGGATTTTCTTGGGCATTATGGTTGGGCTGACCTTTAAATACACCGAGGAGCTGCTCGCACCGACCAGTATTTTGCTGGGCTTGCCGCCTTTGCTGGCGACCTTGGTGCCTACGGCCATTTGTTTTACCGCAGGCTTTTATTTGTTGCGTAAGGCGGGCTAGTGCATGTCTTTGGGGATATAAACCACGCGCGTTAATGAGGCCATGTCGTGCCAAGTGCGTTGTTTTTTATCCACCAAAGCCCACCAAAAACCAAGACCGACAAGCACTAAAGAAAACAGCCCCATGCCCGTGCGCAGCATGCATTGACTCAGTTGAATGGGTTTGTTTTCAACATTAACCAGCTTAATACGCCAAGCCTTCATGCCGATGGTTTGACCAATTTTTCGCCAAGAGTGGCTGTAATAAAAAAAGCACACGCAAAAAAATAACGAGAAGGCCACAGGGCGAGGCAGTTCGCCAACGAACTGGCCATTATGGGTAGGGTAGTAAATACCGTTGATAATAAAGCCCGCCAAAATATACAAGGCAAGAACCACCAAGCTGTCGTAAGCCAAGGCCGCTAAGCGTCGCCATAATGAGGCGGTGGGAAAGTTTTGATCCATGCTATGAACCTCAAAATAAAGTTGCGGCATAATAGCAAAAAAAAGCACAGAGTTTCTTGGAGATTACTATGGTTAATTTGTGGGACGTTCGCCGTTCGTACACGCAAGGGCACTTGGATGAAAGCAAGGTGGCTGCCCACCCTTTAACTCAGTTTCATGCTTGGTTTGAAGAGTACCGCGCCACAGGCCCGCTTGAGGCCAATATTATGACTTTGGCCACGGTGGATGCGCAGGGGCAGCCGTGGCAGCGCGTGGTATTACTGAAGGCCTACGACGAAGAAGGTTTTTTATT
>JAYRHO010000061.1:0-3735 GCA_041907245.1 Saccharospirillaceae bacterium | reverse complement strand
GCTATTTTTCTTTAAGTGAAAACTCAAACTTTATAAAAGAAAACGACCAGTGGTTTTATGTGGATGGAGAGCATCGGGTTTTAAAAATCAAACCCGAACGCAACGACCCTTGCCCTTGCGGCAGCGGTAAGAAATTTAAAAAATGTTGCGGGTGATTTTAATTTCTACTATTTAAAAAGCGTCTGCTCCGCAATCGGTGCAGGCTGGATTTTTTTTGATTTTCCACTCACGAAAACTGCCCGACAACACTTCGTAAGTCAGCAAGCGCCCAGTTAAAGGCTTACCCAAATTCGCCAACAGCTTGAGCGCCTCTACCGCTTGCAAAGTGCCAATCACCCCCACCAAAGGCGACAGCACGCCGCTTTCACTGCAATTTAATTGCTGCTGATTGATTTCACTGTAAAGGCAGCGATAACAAGGGCACTCTGTTTGACGTGGATCGAAAACGGTAATTTGCCCACTTAATGCAATGGCCGCACCGCTGACCCAAGGTTTTTGATATTTCAGCGCCATTTTATTGATGGCATAACGCACTTTTGCATTGTCGGTGCAATCCACCACCACAGAAAATTGCGCCAAATTCGCGTCAAGCCAAGCCTCATCGACACGCTGCTTGAGCGCATGCACAACCACATTGGGATTTAACGCCAAAGCGTAATCCTTGGCCGATTGCACTTTGCTGTGCCCGATTTTTTCAGTTTGATGAATCACTTGTCTGGGTAAATTACTGAGCTCGACTTCATCATCGTCCACCAGCGTCATTGCCCCCACGCCACTGCCGACCAAATAAGGCAACGCCGCACTGCCCAAACCACCCGCGCCGACCACGAGAACATGGCTATTTTTAAAAGCCAGCTGCCCCTCTACATCCAACTGCGGCAGAAAAACATGGCGGCTATAGCGCAGTAATTCCTCGTCGTTCATCTTGGCGTCTCTGTGACTATTTTGGCCATTATCCTTGCCCGCGCTTCAGAAGAAAACCGCCCGCCTCGGGCTACCTACTTTGATATAAGCCAAATAGCCGTATTTTTATTACACGCCCTTACCGTTATATTTTTGCGTATATAGCGAATTGCAGCGGAGGTCTAAACCTAATGCACGAGCCGTCTTTTGCCCTTCTTGAAACACTCGGCGCCCAAGCTCTGACGCGTTTAGGTGCGGATGTGCAGGGCTTGCGCCTAGAGCGTGTGGTCTTTGGTTTGTTTTTCACAGGCGTGATTTTAAATAATGGCGCTTGTGGTTTGGCGGCCACCCCCATCAAAGAAATCCCCTTCGCCGTGTGCTGCCCCAGTTCGGCGCAAGCGTTTTCCATGTCGGGCAAGCTTGTAGGCAAAGCCGTAACAGACGCTCTGCGCGATTTAAGCCACCCTCAAGCGCTGCGCCGCACTTTGGCACTGGCCACACTCAATGCCTTGGCCGAAACCCTGCTTGAGCGTGATGGTTTAGCCGCCCACGAAACACTCACCGAAGGCGACAGCTTTGACTCAGTGCGTATTCAGGCCGATGACAAAGTAGTGCTGATCGGCGCGTTTGGCCCTTATATCAAGGCGCTGCGCAAAGCCGCGCAGGACTTTCGTATCTTGGAATACGACACCAGCACACTGCGCGCCGATGAATTGCAATTCCATGTCCCCAGCGAACGCGCGCACGAGGCGCTGGCTTGGGCCGATGTGGTGATTGCCACGGGTACGACTTTGCTCAATGGCAGCTTGGCAGGGCTATTACGCGCTATTCGCCCTCATGCCGAAGTCGCCTTAATCGGCCCCTCGGTGCCGCTATTGAGCAAGCCACTCGCCCAAGCAGGCATCACGCTTTTGGGCGGCGCGCGCGTGGTTGAACCCCAAGCCTGTTTGGATTTACTGGCCGAAGGCGCATCGGGCTACCACCTGTTTGAACGCTCCATTGCGCGGGTGAATTTACGCATCCGCAATAGCGATTAAAAAATTTTCTTAACCGTTATATAACCAACAATATATCGAGGTCATTATGAAGTATTCCCTCACCCCTGTCGCTCTGGCCGTATTAGCCAGCAGCGTCTGGGCCAACGAAGGCAGTTTCACCCTAGGCAAGGTGGTGGTGAACGCCCCCAGTGCCAGCGAGGCGGCCATTCCTGCCCCCGAGCTCAACCGTTTTAACAAAAACAGCCTAGGTGAAGCCTTAAACACCCAAGCAGGCGTCGCGGTGTCGCGTAACACGCGCAACGAGGAAACCGTCAGCGTACGCGGTTTTGATTCACGCCAAGTGCCCGTGTTTTTAGACGGCATTCCGCAATATGTGCCCTATGACGGCTATGTGGATTTTGGCCGCTTTACCACCTTCGATCTAAGCGAAGTGCGCGTAGCCAAAGGCGCGGCCTCGCTGCTCTATGGCCCCAACATCATGGGCGGGGCGATAAACCTCGTGACGCGCAAGCCCAGTGAAAAACTCGAAGGCGACGTGCGCCTAGGCGTAGCCAGCGGTGATGAACGCAAACTGGCGGTCAATCTCGGCTCCAACCAAGGAGCATGGTATGTACAAGCAGGCGCGTCCTACCTGGAGGCCGACAGCTACCCATTGGGTAAGGGCTTTAAAGACCAAAAAACCACACCCACCGACTTTAACAAGCGTGAAAATGCCTATCGCACCGACAAAAAAGGCTCACTCAAACTGGGCTACACCCCCAACGAAACCGACGAATATGTACTGGGCTACAGCCGTCAAGACGGTGAAAAAGGCAACCCCGTCTATACGGGCAGCACAGGCAAGGGCATTCGCTACTGGCAATGGCCTTATTGGAACAAAGACAGCCTGTACTTTATTTCCAGCACCGACCTAGCCCAAGACTACACAGTCAAAACTCGCCTTTACCGCGACACTTACGAAAACCTCCTGCACGCTTTCACCAACGCCAGCTACAGCACACAGCTCAATAACGGCAATTTCCCCAGCACCTACGAGGACGAAACGCTGGGCACGGCGGTGGAGCTGATTAGCCGCGCCCAAGACTGGCACGAGCTGCATCTGGCTGCACATTACAAAGACGATCGCCACCTCGACAAAAACCCCAACTCGCCTGAAAAAGAGTACCGCGACATTACCTATTCCTTGGCGATCGAGGATTTAATCCAACTCCATGACGACTGGCGTTTGCGCCTAGGCGCGAGTCACGAAGAGCGTGAAGCACAAAAAGTGTACCTCTGGCCTACAGGCAAAACCTCGGCCACCAATGGCTTGGCCGAGCTGGCCTACCAATTCAGCCCAGAGCTTGCGATTTTTACCAGCCTCGCCCATAAAACCCGCCTACCCACCATTAAAAACCGCTACAGCGCAGGCATGGGCAGCGCTCTGCCGAACCCCGACTTAAAACCCGAAGTGGCGCTGCATGCGGAGCTGGGCGTGCGTGGCGCGCCTTGGGCAGGCGCACAGGGGGAAGCCAGCCTGTTCTACACTGACATCAAGGAGGCCATCCAAACCGCCGTAGTGAACTCCAACGCCTGCGGCAGCACCACCTGCAACCAAGCGCAAAATGTTGGCCATGCTCGCCATCAAGGGCTGGAGCTGGCCTACAACCAAGAGCTTGGGCGCAGCGTGCAAACAGGGCTGGCCTACACCTACCTCGACCGCGACAACCTCAGCAATAAAAACGAACGCCTAACCGACACGCCCAAGCACCGTATTTATGCTCATCTGAGCTACCAGCCACTTGCAATGCTGAACTGGCAAAACAGCCTAGAGGCCGAACAAGGCCGTCAAGTC
>JAYRHO010000060.1:0-3837 GCA_041907245.1 Saccharospirillaceae bacterium | reverse complement strand
CTATAGCCGAGAGCTTGAAATCCAACCCTTGCCAACCGCGCGCGACCGAGGCCTCGATATGCTGATAGCTGTCTTTATCGCCCCAATAATTATCCTGATCGGTTTGCGTATGGGTGGCGCGTACATTGAACAAGTATTCTTCCCACTCGTAATCTTGGCTTAGCTCGACAAAATAGCTGCTGATACCCGCGCCGCCGTAGTCGTGCGAATAATGCGCATAGATAGAAGTATTGGAGGGCAAAGTCAGGCCCACATAAAGCTCGGGGTAGTTATTGGCATCGGCACCTTTGCCACCAAAATAGTTGTAGGTGGCCAAGCCCACATCCAAGACAGTATTTTCCGCAATGGTCAAACTGTAGCCCACAGAGGTATCCAGCTCGGAGTTCACTTTCGTACCCGAAAAGTGCGCATTACTGCCCCAAAGCCCAGCGTAAAAACCGCTATCGTGGCTGTAATTCAGCGCCGCCTGCACGGCGGGATTTTGTTCGGTTTGCGACACACCGTTATAGCGATAATCGGAAACCACGCCCACTTCGGCAGACTCTTCCGCAAGCGCAGGCAAGGTACAAGCACAAAGAGAAAGAGCCAGTAGGGATTTTTTCATCATCAACTCCAAGAATGGAAGCCCATCAGCTGGGCGGGAACAGCCCTAACGCTAGATGATGATAAAAGATCATGCCGAAGTATGACAGGAAAGTCAGATTAAAGCGGATGGCTAGGCCTAAACCTAATACCAAAAAGGCGGCCATTGGCCGCCTTTGCAAAGGTACCGCTGTCGTTCGGCTTAGCTTAAGTGCTCAACGCGAATACGGGTGATTTTGCCAAGACTGCTAGGCAGTGCTTCGATGGCGGCAATGGCCTCGTTCATGTGTTTTTCCAGCACTTTGTGGGTAAGCAGGATAATTTGCGCCTGTGCTGAGCCTTCTTTCGGCTCTTTTTGAATAAGGGCTTCGATATTGATGCCGCCTTTGCTCAAAATGGTGGCTACCGCAGCCAATACGCCGGTTTTGTCTTCCACAGGAATACGCAAGTAGTAAGCCGTTTCAATTTCGCTGATGGGCAATACAGGAATATCGTTCAGCTCGGTAAAGGCCAACGCGCTGACTTGGCTGGTCAATGGCGCGTCAAAACCACGGGCGATGTCGATCAAATCGGCCACCACCGCCGATGCCGTTGGCTCTGCGCCTGCGCCTGCGCCCACATAGAGCGTATTGCCAACGGCGTCGCCGTTCACCATAACCGCATTGAGCACGCCATCGACCTTAGCGATAGGACGCGACTCAGGAATTAAGGTGGGGTGCACACGCAGGTCGATGCCTTTGCTGCTGCGACGGCTCACACCCAGATGTTTGATGCGATAGCCCAGCTCTTCGGCGTATTCCACGTCTTCGGGCGTCACCTTGCTGATGCCTTCGGTATAGCAGCGGTCAAATTGCAGCGGGATGCCGTAGGCGATGGAGGCCAAAATGGTGAGCTTGTGCGCGGCGTCTATGCCTTCAACGTCAAAGGTCGGGTCGGCTTCGGCGTAACCCAGCGCCTGAGCTTCGGCCAAAACGTCGGCAAACTCGCGGCCTTTGTCGCGCATTTCGGTCAGGATAAAGTTGCCAGTGCCGTTGATGATGCCTGCCAGCCAGTTGATACGGTTGGCCGCCAAGCCTTCGCGAATGGCTTTGATCACAGGAATGCCACCTGCTACAGCGGCTTCGTAGCGTACCATCACGCCTTTGGCTTTTGCGGCGGCAAAAATTTCTTTGCCGTGTACGGCTATCAAGGCTTTGTTGGCCGTAACCACATGCTTGCCGTTGGCAATCGCTCCCAACACCACCTCTTTGGCGATGGTATAGCCACCGATAAGCTCGACCACCACATCCACCTCGGGGTTATTGACCACGTCCATGGCGCTGTCGGTCACCTTGACCTTGCCCGTATCGACATTGGGGTTGGCGGCGCGTGTTGCTACTTGTTCAATAAGAATGTCACGACCGACCCGACGAGAGATCTCTTGCGCATTGCGTGTCAGCACATTAAACGTACCGCCACCCACTGTACCTAAGCCACAGATACCTACTTTGATCGGTTTCACCGTCGTGCTCCTTATTGTTGTAAAAGAAAGGCGGCCATTCTACGCAAAACTTGGGCGTTTCCCAAATATTCTGCGCAAGTTCCCCAAAGCCCTTCGATGTGAAATACTGCGCGCCCTCTTTGTACTCTTGCTGTCATCGTGTCACACCCTACTCATAGCCCAAAGCAACTGCTACGCGCCGACTTGGTTCTGGTGCTGGTGACGTTATTGGCCGCCGCAGGCTGGCTGTTTTCCAAAGAAGCCCTTGCAGGCTTGCCACCCCTGCTCTTTATGGGGCTGCGTTTTTTAGCAGGCGGCAGCTTGCTGTTGCTGCCTTCTTTGCGCGCCATGGCACGCTTTAGCAAAGAACAATGGCGAGCCTCCATGTTGGTCGGCATGCTGATGGGCAGCACCATGAGTATTTGGATTTTTGGCCTGGCGCACACCTCAAGCCTTGGCGAAGGGGCTTTTATTACCAGCTTGGCCGTAGTCATCGTGCCCTTGGTAAATTGGTTTATTTTTAAAGAAAAGCTCAGCAAGGCCGCGTGGATTGCCCTGCCTTTGGCCATTTTAGGTATGGCGTTATTGTCGTTACGCCACGGTTTTACTTTGGAGCAAAGCCAAGTTTATTTTTTCTGCGCGGCGCTTTTATTGTCCGTTACTTTTATTTTAAACAGCCGCGCCGCCGCCAAAACTCCTGCGCTGGCACTGAGTACCATTCAGTTGTTGTGGGTGGGGGTGATTTGTTTGAGTTTGTCGTTCTTTTTAGAAACTTGGCCAAGCCAAGTGGACAGCTCTATTTGGGGCTGGCTGTTTTTAAGTTTCACTCTGGCCACGGCGGCGCGATTTTCATTGCAAACCTACGCGCAGGGTATCTCTCCCACTTCCCATGCCGCCGTCATCATGATTTTAGAACCCGTATGGACGGCTATTTTTGCCGCCATCTGGTTTGCCGAACGCATGAGCTTTGCGCAGTTTTTAGGCTGCGCTTTTATTGCTTTGGCCTTGCTGGTAAATCGCCTGAAATTTTTACAACACCGAGTTTAATAATTCTTGCGCCGCAGCAATCAGCTCCTGCACATGATCGGCGGAAACAAAGCTTTCAGCGTAGATTTTATAAATGTCTTCGGTGCCACTGGGGCGGGCGGCAAACCAGCCGTTTTCGGTCACCACCTTAATACCGCCAATGCTCATTAAATTGCCAGGCGCGGTCACAAATACTTGCACTATGGGGCTGCCTGCCAACTCTTGCGCTTGAATGCTGCTGGCGTTCAATTGTTTAAAGGCGGCTTTTTGTGCGCCTGTGCAAGGGGTATCGACACGCTTATAAAAAGGCGCACCGAGCTGGCGCGTTAATCGTGCGTAATACTGCGACGGTTTCAAACCTATAGTGGCTAACATTTCAGCCGCAAGCAAACACAAAATAATGCCGTCTTTGTCGGTGCTCCAAGGCTTGGCTTGGAAAGTTAAAAAACTCGCCCCTGCACTTTCTTCACCACCAAAACACAAAGCGCCTTGATGCAAGCCCTGCACAAACCATTTAAAACCCACAGGTACTTCGTACAATTGGCGCTGATTAGCCCCAACCACTTTATCCATCAAAGACGACGTGACTAAGGTTTTACCTACTTTTAATTGGCTACCCCATAACGGACGATTTTTTAATAAATAATCCACCGCCACGCATAAATAATGATTTGGGTTCATTAAACCCGCTTCATCGACAATGCCATGACGATCGGCGTCGGGGTCATTACCAAAGGCCAAGGTAAATT
>JAYRHO010000059.1:0-2458 GCA_041907245.1 Saccharospirillaceae bacterium | reverse complement strand
TGATAGAGGCAGGTGGGATGGAATTGATTGAACTCCATATTGGCAACGCGACAGCCTGCGCGCCACGCCATGGCAATACCATCGCCCGAGTTGCCGTCGGGGTTGCTGGTGTAAAGGTACACCTTGCTGGCACCGCCTGTGGCCAAGGCCACGGCATGAGCGGCCAGCACTTCCACTTCGTCGGTTTCGTTGTTTAAAAAATACGCCCCAACACAGCCCGAGCCTTCGACGCCCAGTTTGTTGCGCGTAATTAGGTCTACCGCTATGTAATTTTGCAAAAAGTGCAGGTTGGGGCGGGCGAGTGCTTGGCTGAGCAAGGTATCGAAAATGGCTTGGCCTGTGGCATCGGCGGCGTGGATGATGCGTCTGGCGCTGTGCCCGCCTTCACGAGTGAGGTGAAAGTGGTCTGGGCTGTCTTGGGTAAAGGGCACGCCTAAATCAATCAGCCACTGAATGGCGGCGGCGGAATGCTCGACGGTAAAACGCACCGCAGGCTCATGGCACAAGCCTGCGCCCGCATTGAGCGTGTCGGCGACATGGGCGTCGATGCTGTCGTTGCCGTCCAGTACCGCTGCGACCCCGCCTTGCGCCCAGCGCGTTGAGCCTGCATCGAGGCTGTTTTTGCTGGCGATGGCTATGCGTAAATGCGCAGGCAAAGACAACGCCAAAGTCAACCCTGCCGCACCGCTACCGATAATCAAAACGTCAAACTGAGCCGCTGCACTCATACTGGTGTCGAAATCCCAATAAAAAATAACGAGGCGCATGATACACTTGCCCCCTTGTTGCGGGAACTAATCCCGTCTTTCTCTTTCTTATTTGGGCAATGGTTTCCTGCACCGCCTCGTTGGGGCAACGCAGCCGTCAACGCTCAGCCGAGCGAGTTTCAAAGAGAGAAATAAGAATGGGCCTAGCAGCAATAGCGAACAGCAAACGCACTCAAGCGGAATCCAGCATGGCAGACCAACAACATAACGATCAGCAGTTAGTCGCGCGCGTACAAAAAGGAGACAGGCGTGCGTTTGATTTATTGGTAATCAAATATCAGCACCGTATTTTATCCTTGGTGGGGCGTTACATTTCCGATTACGCCGAAGCTCAGGATGTCACTCAAGAAGCCTTTGTGAAGGCCTATCGTGCCTTACCCAATTTCCGAGGTGAAAGCCAGTTTTACACTTGGATGTACCGCATTGCCGTTAATACCGCAAAAAATTATCTGGTCAGCCGTGGACGGCGCACGCCCACGCGCGATATCGACATCGACGACGCCGAGATTTTTAGCGAAGAAGCCAACATGAAAGACGTCGCCACCCCCGATGCCTTGATCGCCCGCGATCAGCTGCAAAAAGTGGTGTTCGATGCCATCGAGGCTCTGCCCGAGGAGCTGCGCATGGCTGTCACCTTGCGCGAGCTAGACGGGCTAAGCTACGAAGAAATTGCCGAGGTGATGGATTGCCCCATAGGCACAGTGCGATCACGCATTTTCCGTGCGCGTGAAGCCATTGAGAAAAAAATGCAGCCACTGCTTGAACCCAGCATGGCCTAGTGTGAGGAGGGGAAATATGAACGAACGCACGAACGAATCTTTATCCGCATTAATGGATGGTGAAACCGACGAGCTGGAGCTGCGCCGCCTGCTTAAGCAAAGCGAGCAAGAGCCGCAAACGCTGGAGACTTGGCATCGCTATCAAATGATTGGCGCACTGATGCGTGGCGAGGCGGTAAGTCCAGTGGATTTATCCAAAGGCATTCGCCAAGCCATAGACGGTGAGCCGATGGACGACATTCAGCCTGTCAAACCGCAGGCCAAACGCACGACTTCTTGGCCGTTCTCGGGTGCGGTGGCGGCCAGCGTGATGCTGGCGGTGCTGGTGGCGGTTAATTTCCAAGATCAACCCAGTGTGGCTCCCTTGGTTGCCAAACATCAGGCCGTGCCGCAAGTGTTGAACCGCTTTGACAGCGATGCGGCCAACGAAGAGCCTGTGGCTGTGGCCGAAACCACCGAGGTGGCCAGCCTTAGTCCCGAAGAGCAGCAACGCCTAGAGCAAGCGCAGCTCAAGCTGCAAGAGTATGTGTTGCAGCACAGCCAAGAGCTGGAGCGTAACCCACAGGCCGTGCCCTTTACCCGCACAGTTAAGTTCAACCAAGAGTGATCTTTATGCTATTTAGGGTGGTATTGCTGCTGTCCTTGTCTTGGTCGGTATGGGCGCAAGAAGCGCCTACCGCAGAGGCTTGGCTGGCGCGAATGCAGGAAGCAACACAAAAAAGCAGTTATCAGGGCGTGCTGGTGTTTGGCTTAAATAAGCGCTGGGATTCCCTCGCCGTGAAACACGCTTTTCTGGATGGTCAAGAATACGAACAGCTCAGTCTGCTCACGCGCGCACCGCAGGAAATGCTGCGCATTGGCAAGCAAATTACCTGTGCTCACGCCCCCCATGAAGCGCCCCATGCCGCGCTA
>JAYRHO010000058.1:0-3054 GCA_041907245.1 Saccharospirillaceae bacterium | reverse complement strand
GGTGACCACCGAAGACGTGCCTTTTTTCAGACTCTTAAACATATCACCCAGAGGTACGGCGCACAGGCGTTGATCCCAAGGGTTGTATTTGGGGGTGAAGTGGCTCATGTCGTAGCCTTTGGGCAGCTGCGCTTTTACGCCCCATTGCAGCAGCTTGCGCGCCAGCTTGGGAAAGCGCAGGCAGAACTGATAAATCCCCAGCGTAATAGTGATATTACGGCCACGAATCAGGCGATAGGCGACTTTTTCAGGCAGCAATTTGCGCAAGGCTTTCACCATAATGTCTTGCTGCGGCACAGAAATAACGTAAGAAGGCGAGCGTTGCAGCATGGTCACATGCTTGGCTTTGTCGGTCATGGCAGGCACTAGGGTAACGGCGGTCGCACCCGAGCCAATCACTACTACTTTTTTACCGCTGTAGTCGTAATTTTCGGGCCAAAATTGCGGCTCGATGATGTCGCCTTTGAAGCTGTCACGGCCTGCAAATTCAGGGGTGTAATCTTCGTCGTAGTCGTAATAGCCTGTGCAGCTGATAAAGAACTGGCTGCGGATTTCTTTGAGCGTGCCGTCTTTTAATTCCACAATAACGTGCCAAGTGGAAGAGGCGCTGTCGAAGTTGGCGGATTTGACTTTATGGCCAAAGCGCACGTTTTTCTTCACGCCATATTCATCGGCGGCTTCGCGAATGTAATTGCAAATATCGTCGCCGTCGGCAATGCCTTTGTGATGTGTCCAAGGTTTAAATTCGTAACCTAGGGTGAACATATCCGAGTCGGAGCGCACGCCTGGGTAGCGGAAAATATCCCAAGTGCCGCCAATGGCATTGCGCCCCTCTAAAATGGTGTAGGTTTTATTGGGTGCTTCTTTGGTGAGGTGGATGGCGCTACCAATGCCTGATAAGCCCGCACCCACAATGATCACATCAACGTATTCAATAGCCATAAAAAATCCCCGCAGCTTGGGTTGTTATTGTTATAGGCCTACTACTTTGGGGGAATTACCCGCGCTTTAACAGGTGCAAGTATGACAATGTTAAACGCCTGAAAATGCGCCCGTTAGCGGCCTGCAAGCGACGGCAAAGAAACGCCACGATGCGGGGTGAAACGCCAACCGATACTCCGTTTTCACGTTCGATGGGTGAGAATGAGAGGGTTAAATCCAGCCAAGGCGTTTTAAATCAATCTTCCCTGCTGCACTAAAAACCACGCCTTCGCTTTCAAGCAAAGTGCGCTGTTTTAGGTAGGCAGGGCTGCCTTTGGGAAAGCTCAAGTTGCCCTGAGCATTGACGATACGATGCCAAGGCAGGCGCGAATCACTCGGTAATTCTGTCAGTATTCGCCCCGCTAGGCGTGCGCGCCTTGGTTGGCCAGCCTGATCGGCGAGCTGACCGTAAGTGATGACTTTTCCAGCAGGCACTTGCGCCAAGGTGGTATAAAAACGCTCGCGGCTTTCGTCCGACAGACTCATGTTTTTGCCTTAGTCTTAGTTTGTGGCCGCACAACAAACAGCCCCGTCATAATCACGGCTATGCCCATGCCTTCAATCAGGCTGGGCTGCTCGGCCAGCAGCATCCAAGCCATTAAAATAGCGGTCAAAGGCACCAATAAACTGGCTAACCCAACTACCGATGTGGGCAGCGTGCGCACCAGCTGCGACCAAATTAGCCAAGCCAAACTGGACGCTAAAAACACGCTGTAAGCGAGGCCCAAAATAAACTCCGTGCTCCAAACTATGGGTTCACTGGGTATTGCCCATGCCACAGCGCACAAAGCCAAAGACCCCAGCAGCATTTGCCAAGCGGTAAAGCTTAAAGGCTGAATGGAATAACGCTGAAACATCCACTTAGACAGTACTGTGCCTGCGCCCCAAGCCGCACCGCCACCGATGGCCAAAAGCGTACTTTCCATACTGCTCAAACCCTGCCAAGGCTCAATCACCAACACCAAGCCAAAAGCCGCCAGTGCAATGCCAAACCACTGTTTCACCGTGGGCTTTTCGCTTAACGCAAACCACGCAAACAGCACCACCCAAAACGGCATGGTGTAACAAAACAGCGACACCTTGCCCGCTCCACCTGTCACCAAGGCCAGCTGCGCCAAAGCCTGAAAGCCTGTGGTTTGCCCCAAGCCCACCAACAGCGTCAGCCAAAAAGGTGGGGGCGCTAAGGGCTGGCGCATCGCCGCCAACACCACAAAAAGCACCAGCGCGCCGCCTAAATAACGCAGCGCCGCAAACTCAAAAGGCCCGGCATAAGCCATCATTTGTTTCATAACAATCCAGCTGTAGGCCCAAATAAGAACCATCACAGCCAGCGCCGCGAGCAAGCGGCCAGAGGAATTAAACAAGGGGAAATACTCGATGAAAAAACACGCGCATTCTAACAGGATTTGGCGTTGGGCGTTGTGTAGGAGCGCCCCACGGGCGCGATAAATCATTTAAAAACAGCTAAAACGCTCTTCGCCGTCTAATTCAATGGTCAAGACTTTGGTTTGCAGGCCGTTGTCTTTGGCCGTTTGGCACAGCTTGGCCTTATTGGTGTTGCTGGCTAAAAAGCTGTCGTCGTATTCGATATTAATGATTAATTTATTGTTTTCTTTAAAAGGCTTGAGTAAATGGCATTCATCATAAAACTGGCATTGCTCGTTTACGGATAAATCAAAATAAGGCTCTAATTCCTGAATTTGGTTTAAATCATTTTTAAGGGCTATGACTAAATTATTTTTATGAGCGGTATCGGCTAAAAATTGGTTGTAACTTAGCTGGTCTTGCGCGGTTAAATTAAAACCAGTGTTGTTGCTGTAGCCATCGACATTATCAGGGTCTATGCCTGAGCAGCCTTTTTCTTTGGCAAGCTCGATGCGTTTTTTCATAATGCTGCGCACATTTTCAGAGCGAATATCCAGCCAGTTTTCACCCGCCCAGCCATCAAGATTTTTACCTAAATCGGCGGAGTGGAAAGCATTTTTATCATCGCGCCAATCTTCATAACTGCCTGCGGAAAAATAACAAATCACCTGCACGCCACGGTTTTTAAGCTGGCTAATGTTCTGCGTG
>JAYRHO010000057.1:0-3284 GCA_041907245.1 Saccharospirillaceae bacterium | reverse complement strand
ATCAATGAGCTTCACTAGCCAGTCTGGGCCATTTTTTGGCGCAACGACGCCCTTCTCTTGCATTAACTCAATTCTGAGAATGCACAAAAAATACTGTATCGCATACTCTTTATATTCCATCTATTTCCTCATTCATTGTAAAAAACTGGCATCACTCATTTAATAAAGACCAGCCTTTGCGCTTTACCTTCCCCAGCGGCCACTATGCGTATGAATAAATGAATCATGAGAATTTCTGTGAAAGTCAATCCGCCCAAACTGATTAGCAGATTTATACGGGTTGGAGGTAAATGGACGCGCCAACGCAACACCAAAACCTCCAGTGTTGGGGTAAGGACCAAGAACACGAGTCATCGGCGCAGCCGCAGCAAGTCCTCCCGCTCCTGCCGCCCATGCCGCTCCTGAACTGCTTCCGATGCTACCAGTATTATAATAATTAACACCGTGATAACTCCAAGCACTAACAGCAGCACTACCAAGTATAAATAACACTGGTATAAGAGTCCCCTCCGTGCTTTTCATTTCTTTAGATGACAACAAAGCCAGCTCCACAGATTGGCTACTATCCATTTCGAAAATTAAACCCGCATCTGCTAGTTCGTTGCTGTTGTCTGCAAATGCAGGCGTAGAAACAGCGGCACTTAAAAGCGTGGCAATCATTATTTTTTCATTCTCGAAATCCATATTATTTAAAAACAATAAACTACTTATCTAAGCATAAATAATTATAAAACCTTATTTAAAATGATACATTTAAATAAAATCGCGCCTCGGTATAATAAAGAAATACTGAAAAAATATAAACCAAGATAAAAAACACTATTAGAAAATTTCTCAGCCTCAGTGATTTTGAGATTTTCAACTGAAAAAACAGCTCCATAAAGCACCAAGGGAAATGACACAGCCCAAGTTAAATCAGTAAAGTCTTTGTTTTTTTCTATAAAAAAATAGGTTGAAATAAAATAAATAATGCTAGCGAACACAATAAGAGAAGAATTTAAAATTGCTATCATAGAAGAATTTAATAAAGCCAGAACCATCACTAAAAATGATATTAAAATTACAATGGCATTTTTATGTAAAAAAATATTTAAAATCATTTTTTTATGAACGAATTTTAATGAGTTCATTAGAATCACCATATAAAATAAAGCGGCCTTATTGAAAAAGGCCGCCTAAAATGCTAATTATCTAAATTGTCAAGTAGTCAGATAAGAGCTACCCATTGTCACCGCAGCACTGCGGATGGAGTTAACAGGGTTTATCGCTCCAACAATCGTAGACATCCCAACTGCTTTTGCATAAGAGCCCCAACTCCAGGCTGCCGTTGGACTAAATGCAGCATTGGTAAGATAAGAATAATTACCTGATACAAAACCAATCCCTCCACCAATTGCATAGGGAACCCAAGCCCCTTCCGTGCTTTTCATTTCTTCAGATGACAACACTGCCAGCTCTACAGATTGGCTATTATCCATTTCGAAAATTAAACCCGCATCGGCTAAGTCGTTGCTGTTATCCGCAAATATTGGCGCAGAAACAGCAGCACTTAAAAGCGTGGCAATCATTATTTTTTTCATTTTTTACTCCATGTAAATTTAATAAAGGGCATAATTAAAAGGCATAAAGCCAGTTAAGCCTCAGGTCTGCCCCACTTTGACCCGAGACATTTGCCTTGAAAGAGAAATTTAATGTATTTCCTTTCGCGACTCCGTAGCCCAGACCGAGCGTTACATCCGTGCTCGTTCGGCGAAATCCTTGTGCAGTGCTGTCATAATAATCGGCCTGACGACTCATCCATTGAAAACCTGTTGTAAGAGTAACGCGGTCATTAACGGCAAAGGCCACCGACGGTGTTAAAAAATAATAACTACCTGGCTGAAAACGGGCATCGCCATCTTTGCGTTTTTGATTCCATTGAAAAGCGGTTGTTAAAGAGAGAACAACAGGATCAATAGCTCTAAAAGCCGTCATGCCGACTGTCCAAGATTTGCCAGAAGAATGGCTTTGCTGATGTTTTTCATAAAGCGCTCCTTCGATAAAACCAAAAAGTGCAGGGGTGGCGCTATCCTGTAAGAATTGATAATTCAAACCTAACCAAGAATCCACAAAGCGCTTTTCATTATCACTGTTCATCTGCGCTAAATCGTTAAAGCGCGTGCTTCGGTATAAATAACTGGCGCGCGTGTATATTTCGGCATCAGGGGTTAAGCCATATCTCAGGCCTAAAGTAGTAACGACCACATCGGTATTGGTTTTGGATTCACTGATTTTTGTTGGCAAGCTAATAAATGACGAGGGTCCAGTCTGAATAACAATAGGATCACCAGTCATAAGTCTTTGGTGATCGCTGTTGGAATAAGACAAAGAACTGTCGAGTTTGATACTTCCTTCTTCTGTAATTATGCCCTCGACCGAAAGAGGAAGATCAGCGCTTGCAGTGGTTGCAATAACGATCAGCAAGCTTGTAATGAAAATAGAGCGAAAAAATTCCATGTAATAAAAAATCCATTTCTTGCTTAATGACGAAGAAATGCCAAGCTACCCCCCCTTAAAAAACCTCAAGTTTTATTGTGATTTTTTCTTATTAATCAGCATTATTTATTACGTTTTCAGCCGTTTTACCTAAGCCAATCCTCTGCTTTAAATCAACCATTTTTAGCCGTTGATTAAGCGCCCAGCGTTATTCGCTAAGCGCTAGCTGAAAGTGCTCGCAGGCTTGTTCGGTTTGGCCTTGCGCGCACAGCACTTTGCCCATTTCCGTATGCAAGGCAGGCAGGTTGCGAAAGCGCAGAGCGGTTGCCCAGTATTCCAGTGCTTTGTCGCTATCGCCAACGCGCAGCGCCAAGCGACCCAAGGCCAACAGCAGTACGGCGTCGTTGGGACGTTCGGGCAGTTGTTTTTCGGCAAAGAGCAGCTGTCGCCCAGCATCTTCGCCCTGCACTTGCCCATAGAGGCAGACTAAATCGTCGTGCCAGAGGTTGTTTAAAATGCTGCGCAGCTCTTGTTCGGCCAGGGCTTCGGCTTTGAGCTCTACCAGCAGTTCGATGTAGCGCTTGGCGATGGGCAAGCTGTAGCGCAGTGGGCGTGCGCTGTCGTTGTAGGTTTTTTGCAGCGCGGCCAGGGTCGAGCCATTGGCCTGTGGCAAATACGGGGTGCGCTCCAGCATTTGCAGCAGTACGCGTTCTTCCAGTTCTTGCAGCTTGTCATCTGGGATGCGCGCAAACTTGCGGATGGTCGGAATCAAATCGTGCAGAGCTTTCCAGTCTTGCAGGCTGAGGTAT
>JAYRHO010000056.1:0-11300 GCA_041907245.1 Saccharospirillaceae bacterium | reverse complement strand
CGGCGCTGGCGAGGTTCAGGGATTCAATCAGGCCGCTGCCTTTGATGGTGAAGGCGGTGGCCTTGACTTCGGCTAGCTCGTCTTTTGGTACGCCGCGCGCTTCGTTGCCAAAAATGTAGCAGTCGTAATTTTTAAAGCTGTTTTCGCTTAGGCTTTTGCCGTCCATATCCAGATAGGCCATGCGCGGAAAACGCTCTTGCACCTCGGTCAAGCTCACCTCTAATTCAAAAGGCACATGGAAAATCGCGCCCATGCTGGCGCGCACCACTTTGGGGTGATAGGGATCGACACTATTGGGGCTAAGCAGCAAACGAAAGCCGCCAAACCAAGCCAACGTACGCAAAATCGTGCCTAGGTTGCCAGGGTCTTGCACCTCATGCAGGTAAATGGCGCGCTCGGTGTTGGCCAAGGACTCGCGGTTTTTGTCTACAGGCGCAAAGGGTACGGCGGCGACTATGCCTTGCGGTGTGGCGGTGTCGCACAGCTGCGCCATGGCCTTTTGCCCAACCAGAGTAAAGCGCATGTTCAGTTTGTTGTGAGCGTGCAACCACTGCGCGTAAGCCTCGGTTACAAAAAGCTGAGATTGCAGTAAATAGGGTTTAAACACCGCCGCCTTGAACAGCTCCAGCACCAAATGCTCGCCTTCAAGCAGAAAATGCTGCTGCTCTTGGCGGTATTTTTTCTGGGTGAGTTTTTTCACGTCGTCGATTTTCATGGCGGACTGCGCAGCTAAAAAAGGGCGTCATTGTGCCACGGAAGCCACGGCCTTAACACCCGCCACAGCCCTAGACAGCGCTGCTCAAAAACTCTACAATTCGCGCCCCTTTATCCGTAGGTTGGCTTTTTTTAGAAAAGCCGTAACGGACTCCTTGCCTTACCAGATGGGCTGGAAGGCTATTAACCCACAAGGAGCTGACAATGCGTCACTACGAAATCGTTTTTCTGGTACACCCAGATCAAAGCGAACAAGTACCAGCAATGGTAGAGCGTTACACCAACACCATCGAAAGCGACGGCGGTAAAATCCACCGTTTCGAAGACTGGGGCCGCCGTCACTTGGCTTACCCAATCAACGATATGCACAAAGCGCATTACATTCTGATGAATATCGAATGTTCACAAGCGGCTTTGGATGAGTTGGCAACCAACTTCCGTTACAACGATGCCATTTTGCGTAACTTGGTTATCCGTCGCGACGAAGCCATCACTGAAATTTCCCCAATCAAAGCTGCCGAAGGTCGTGAAGAGCGTCGCCGCTCTGACAACCGTGTTGCTGCCGAAACTGAAGACTATTCAGACGACGCAGACGACATTGAAGACATCGATTCTGAAGATAACGCTGAGTAAGGAGCATCACCATGGCACGTTTTTTCCGTCGTCGTAAGTTCTGCCGTTTCACCGCTGAAAATGTTAAAGAGATCGACTTCAAAGATGTCGACACTCTGAAAGCCTACATCACTGAAACTGGCAAAATCGTACCAAGCCGTATCACTGGTACTCGTGCAAAATATCAGCGCCAATTGGCTACTGCCGTTAAACGCGCTCGTTATATTGCTCTGCTGCCTTATACCGACCAACACTTCAACTAAGACGCTGCGCTTAGGCGCAATTTCTGTATGAAAGTGCTTGCTCAATGGGCTATGGCCAGCCGTAAACAGGCTACTGTTGCGGCGGCCATTTGCTTGGCGTTACCCATGCTGTTTTGGCTGGGTAGCGCCTTGCTAGCTCTGGTGGTGTTACGCCACGGCCAACGCGAAGGGATGCTGGTCGGCCTTTGGGCCTTGCTTCCTGCCATTGCGTGGTTTGCTGTTGGCGATTTCACCCCGTTTTTTACCGCTCTGGGTGCTTTTGTGTTGGCGTTAAGCCTAAGACAAAACATTCGCTTAGATTGGGCGGTGATGCTCTCCAGTCTTTTGGGTGTGGCTTTGTACTGGCTACTTCCTGTGCTGGCTCCCGATACCATCACCTTGTTGGTGGATATGGGCAGCAAAGCGCTCAAGGAAGCCATGGCCGAGCAAACCGCCTTATTGGCACAGCTGGAGCCTCTGCTGGCTCCCATGCTAATCGGCGTGATTGCCGCACTGCACAGTTTGGCGTGCATCCTCAGTTTATTGCTGGCGCGCTACTGGCAAAGTGAGCTGTACAACCCCGCAGGCTTCGGCCAGGAGTTCAGACAGCTACGTTTGCCGCTGGCGTTCAGCTTGCCAACGCTGTTATTGCTGTTGGCGACAAGTTCGATACCCAGCTCTTGGGTGGGTATCTTGCCTGCTCTTACCGTCTCAATGGTATTAGCAGCCGTGGCTTTGCTGCATTTTGTGGTGAAGCACAAACAGGCGGGCACACAATGGCTGGTGTTGTTTTATGCAACCTTGGTTTTTTTTGGCCCTTACATTTACACATTACTAATTTTTGTCGCGGTGCTGGACAGTGCTTTGCACCTACGCTCACGACTAAAAGACACGGCTTAGCCCTGTAATGAGGAATTTAAAATGCAAATTATTCTGTTAGAAAAAGTCGCTAACCTTGGCGCATTAGGTCAAACCGTAAACGTACGTAGCGGTTATGCTCGTAACTACCTGTTGCCACAAGGCAAAGCCGTTCCTGCGACCAAAGACAACATTGCTGCTTTTGAAGCACGTCGTGCTCAATTAGAAGCGCAAGCGGCTGCCAACTTGGCCTCTGCCCAAGCTCGCAAAGCGCAAATCGAAGCTCTGTCTTTGACCACAGCAGTAAAAGCTGGCGACGAAGGCAAACTGTTCGGTTCTTTGAATAACCGCGACATTGCTGAACTGGTTTCTGCCAATGGCGTTGCCGTCGTAAAAGCCGAAGTGCGTCTGCCTAACGGCCCGCTGCGCAACCTTGGCGCGTTTGAAATCACTGTACAGCTGCACCCTGAAGTGGATGCAACGTTGAAACTGCAAGTGGTCGCTGAGTAATTCGCTAGGCGATGTTTGCTAGATAAGGCACTATAGGTGGCTCACCGATAGTGCCTTTTTTGTTTGTGAAAGTGGGATTTTATGGCAGCAGAATTCGAACAAGCCGAAGCATTTAACGGACGCGTTCCACCCAACTCGGTCGAGGCCGAACAGGCGGTACTGGGTTCTTTGATGCTCGATGAACACGCTTGGGAGCAGGTAGATGGCATCATCAGCGACAGCGACTTTTACCAGCATGCGCATCGCCAGATTTTCCGTGTTATCAGCAACCTCATTGCCGAACAAAAAGCCGTCGATTTTCTCACTGTGGGCGAGGAGTTTGAAGCCCTAGGTACGCTGGAGCAAGTCGGTGGCCGCGAGTATTTAAGCCAGCTCTCCAACATTACCCCGTCCATCGATAACTGCCGCGCCTACGCCGACATTGTGCGCGAACGCTCGCAGCAGCGCGCCCTCATTCAAGCCGCTACCGAAATCTCCGATCGCGCCTATGAGCCTGAAGGTGCGAACGCTTTAACCCTGATTTCCGATGCCGAAAAAGCCATCGCCCTTATTGCCGAGGGCAATCGCACCGACAGCGGCCCTGTGATCTTAGACCCCATCCTCAAGCGCACTTTGCTCGCCGTAGAAGAGTCTGTTGATAAAGAAGACGGCTTAACAGGGCTGACCTCGGGCTTTATCGAAATCGACCGCCGCACCTCGGGCTTTCAAAAAGCCGATCTGGTCATTATTGCCGCCCGCCCCTCTATGGGGAAAACCACTTTCGCCATGAATCTGGTTGAAAACGCGCTGATCGCCACCCGTCGCCCTTGCTTGGTGTTCAGCATGGAGATGCCCTCGGAGTCGATCGTGATGCGTATGATCTCTTCCCTTGGCCGTATCGACCAAAGTCGTTTGCGTTCGGGCAAGCTCACCGACGATGACTGGCCCAAAATCGCCGCCGCCACCAGCGTGCTAAAGGGCTTACCGCTTTATATCGACGACACTCCCGCCCTGACACCGCAGGAGATGCGGGCGCGAGCGCGTAAAGTTTATCGTGAAAACGACAACGACCTTGCCATCATCATGGTCGACTATTTGCAGCTGATGCGTGTATCGGGCAAAAGCGAAGGCCGTACCCAAGAAATTTCGGAGATTTCGCGCTCGCTCAAGGCCATGGCCAAAGAGTTTAACTGCCCCGTACTGGCGCTTTCTCAGCTCAACCGCTCACTGGAGCAGCGCCCCAATAAGCGCCCCGTGATGTCGGACTTGCGTGAATCGGGCGCGATCGAGCAAGACGCCGATATCATCCAATTTATTTATCGTGACGAAGTGTACAAAGAAGACAGCCCCGAAAAAGGCATTGCTGAAATCATTACGGGCAAACACCGTAACGGCCCCATCGGCATCGACCGTTTGAGCTTTCGCGGCCAGTTCACGCGTTTTGAAGATTTAGCCGCTGAGCACCAGCATTATGAATCCAGCTCTGGCCTAGACGAATAAGCCTAGAGCCAGCTGGGTTTGGGCATAAATCGCCGCTGAATTTCACCCATAATTTCGCGATACGGTGCGGCAATGTACGGGCGCTCCAACGTGAAAATCTGATAGATCCCACCCTGCAACAACTCAAGGGAAATGGCCTCGCTTTCGTGGCTGATTAAATTGCAGCGCAAATACGAAAACCACGATGTCACCACAATCCAAGTATTGAGCGCTAACGAGGAAATATCTTCTTCCGTTAGCTCTAAAATCCCCGCCTTACTCAGGCTTCTAAAAATCTCCTCCACCTGCTTTAAACAGCGGCGATAAAACTCCTGATAGCGCGCGTGCAGCTGCGGGTCAGCCAATAAAATAGGCTCCATATTACGGTGCAAAAAGCGGTAATCCCACAAGCCCTGAAACACCGACTGGATGTAAGTGAGCTTATCCATAGGCTGCAAAGGGCGATCTTTGGGCACTTGCAAGATATCTTCAACGCGGTTTTGATAGCGATTAAACAGCGCTGCAATGATGTCTTGCTTGTTTTTGAAGTGGTAATAAAGGTTGCCTGGCGATATGTCTAAATGAGCCGCAATGTGATTGGTGGTGATATTACGTTCACCCTGCTCATTAAAGAGTTGTAAGCTAGCCGCCAAAATACGGTCTTTTGTTTTTGAAGCCATGATATTCCTTATAACGCCCTAAATTGCAAAACCTTCTCTTGCAATCTTAGAGCAATAACTCTAATAATAACAATCTTACTACCCGCAGGAGTTTTCCCTATGAATGCCCAGCAACCCGCACTGCAACTGGCTGACCAACAGGTCGAATTAGAACGCCTAAACACCCTCTTTGCCAAGCAAAAGGCCGCCTATCGCGCCCATCCTTTGCCCAGCGCCGACGAGCGTATCGCCGATTTGCAGCGCCTAAAAGCCGTGCTGCTCAAGCACAAAGACGCCTTAGCCCGCGCCGTTAACCAAGATTTTAGCTGCCGCTCCAAAGACGAAACCCTCATCGCCGAAATCATGACCAGCGTGCAGGGCATCGCCTACAACATCAAACACCTGCGCAAGTGGATGAAACCCTCCAAGCGCCACGTCGGTATGCTCTTTGCGCCCTCCAGCAACCATGTGATGTACCAGCCTTTGGGCGTGATTGGCATCATGGTGCCTTGGAACTACCCCATTCAGCTGGCGGTAATGCCGCTGATGACTGCCCTGGCGGCGGGCAATCGCGCCATGATCAAAATGTCGGAGTTTACCCCAGCCACCAACGCCATGCTGAAAAAAGTGCTGGCCGAAGCCTTTAGCGAAGAGCATGTCGCCTTGATTGAAGGCGAAGTGGAAGTGTCCAGCGCCTTCTCGGCTGTGCCTTGGGATCATTTGGTATTCACTGGCTCAACCATGGTGGGCCGCATTGTGATGGCCGCTGCTGCAAAAAATTTAACACCTGTCACCTTAGAGCTTGGCGGTAAATCACCTGCCATCGTTACCCCTAAGGCCAATCTGCAAGACGCCGCCCAGCGCATCTGCTTTGGTAAGTCGCTAAACGCAGGCCAAACCTGCATCGCGCCCGACTATGTGCTGGTTCCTGCTGGCAAAGAACAAGAGTTTATCGAGCTGTACAAAAAGAACTTCGCCAAGATGTATCCCAAGGTGCGCGATAACGACGACTACACCGCCATCATCAACGAACGTCAGCACCAACGCCTGCTGTCTTGGGTAGAAGACGCCAAGCAAAAAGGCGCGAAAATCACCGTGATTAACCCCGCCAACGAAAACTTTGCGGGCACGCGCAAAATGCCTTTGCACTTGGTAGAGCAAGGCAGCGCGGACATGCGCGTCCTGCAAGACGAGCTGTTTGGCCCCATCCTGCCGATCGTTCCCTACAAGACTCTGAACGAAGCCATCGACTACATCAACGACCGCGACCGCCCCTTGGCGCTCTACGCCTTTACCTACGATAAAACCGAGCAAGAAAAAATCTTGGCCAACACCCATGCAGGCGGCGTTTCCATTAACGACACCCTGATGCATATTGCCCAAGACGACATGCCTTTTGGCGGAATTGGCCCTTCTGGTATGGGGCATTATCACGGTAAAGAAGGCTTTATTGGGCTATCCAAAGCCAAAGCCGTACACACCAAGGGTAAATTCAACAGCGGTATGTTTATTTACCCACCCTACGGCACCGCGATTCAGCGCTTGATACACAAGTTCTTTATTCGCTAGGGGCGTTGGGCGCTGGGCGTTAATAACAATAACAACAAAGGATGGGTTTTATGCTTACTCTTTCGACCTCGCGCCGTGGCTTTATGCAGCTTGGCGCTACTTCCATGGCCGTGCTCAGTTTGGGTGCGGGCTTTGCCAGCTTAAGCGGTTGCACTAAAGCCCCTGCACAGACGGGTTATAAAATCCTGCGCGCGGGGGATTTGGAGTTTTTCTCCGCCCTAGCTCCTGTGGTTCTTTCGGGCAGCTACCCCAGCAATCTAAGCACAGAAGCCGCTCAGGCGCGCCTGCTGCACGAGCTGGATAACCTCATCAGCACCCTGCAAGACTACGCCCAAAGCCAGCTGATTATGCTGCTGGATGTGGTGCAGTCTGCGCCTTTGCGGGTGGCGATGGATGCCCAATGGGCCAGCTGGAAAGACGCCAGCGCCGCCGACATCGAAGGCTTTTTGCAAGGCTGGAAAACCAGCAAGATCCCCATTAAACGCATGGGCTACGGCTCTTTGTGCAAGCTGATCAGCATGTGCTGGTATAAGCAGCCCGAAACCTTTGCCCTGACGGGCTACCCTGGTATGCCCAAGAAAATCAATTTGCCCGCTTAACGCTCGCCGCGCCGCATAATAAGAATAAGGAAACGCTATGACCGACATAATCCAACGCGAACCTGCCATCCCTGTAGTTTCTGGCATAGTTGACCCCATCCGCGCAGGCCGTAAAGCAGGCTGGTATATGAAATCTGCCACCGAGTTCAAGGGCGGCGAAGTGCTGGAGGCCGACGTGCTGATTATTGGCACGGGCGCAGGCGGCGGCACCAGCGCTGAAATCTTCGCCAAAGCGGGGCTTAAAGTACTGATGATCGAAGAAGGCCCACTGAAAAGCTCGGACGACTTCAAAATGGACGAGCGCGACGCCTACCACGATCTCTATCAAGAAAGCGCAGGACGCATGAGCAAAGACGGCGCTATGTCGATTCTGCAAGGCCGTGGCGTCGGCGGCACCACCGTCATCAACTGGACCTCCAGCTTCCGCACGCCCGCCCCCACGCTGGAACACTGGGCGAAAGAATTTGGCGTAAAAGGCATGAGTCCAGAGGAAATGGCACCTTGGTTTGCGCAAATGGAAGAGCGTTTAGGCGTAGCCAAATGGGAAATGGAGCCGAACAACAACAACGCCGTACTGCGCGACGGTGCGGAAAAGTTGGGCGTACATTGGGAAACCATCCCACGCAACGTGCGCGGCTGTTGGAACTTGGGCTACTGCGGCACAGGCTGCCCCACCAACGCCAAGCAATCCATGTTGGTTACTACCATTCCCAGCGCCTTAGAAAAAGGCGCAAAGCTGGTCTACAGCGCGCGCGTCGAGCGTTTACTTATTGAAGGACGCAAGGTGCTGGGCGCAGAAATCGTCGCCCTAGATGAAAACTACCAACCCACCTCGGTACGCCTGCTGGCCAAAGCCCCGCAAGTCATCTTGGCCGCAGGCGCGATTAACGGCCCCGCCCTGATGCTGCGCTCCAAAGCGCCCGACCCACACCAGCGCATCGGCAAGCGTGCCTTTTTTCACCCCACTACCTTCACCTTTGCCGAGTTTGAGCACGTTATCGACCCTTACTACGGCGCGCCGCAGTCGGTACACAGCGACCACTACCAATGGCAAAGCGTCACAGGGCCTGTAGGCTTCAAGCTGGAAGTGCCGCCCTTACACCCAGGCCTGACCTCGGTGCTGTTAATGGGGCATGGCATTTCGCATTTTCAAGACATGCAGAAGCTGCCCCATCTGCATTCCATGATTGCGCTGCTGCGCGACGGCTTTCACCCACAAAGCGAAGGCGGGCAAATTGAGCTGGCAGGCGATGGCACGCCCATCATCGACTACGAAATCAACGACTACCTCTGGGATGGCGTTCAACGCTCTTGGCTGGCGATGGTAGAAATCCAATTTGCCGCAGGCGCCAAAGCCGTGCGCATCTCCCACAACGACTGCCCTTGGTTCACTAGCTTAGAGGAAGCCAAGGCAGGCATAGCCAAACTCAGCTCACGCTCTAACTCCTTTACCGCAGGCTCAGCGCATTGCATGGGTGGATTGACGATGGGTGAAGATCAAAGCCGCTGCCTAGTAGACAGCAACGGCAAGTACCACCATCTCGACAACCTCCATGTCTTTGATGGCTCGGTCTTTCCCACCAGCATCGGAGCCAACCCGCAGCTGAGCATTTACGGCATGGTCTGCCGCAATGCGACCCTATTGGCACAAAAAATATTGGCCTAAGCGCACCCGCCACTATGTAGGTATTCGTGGCAGACTTGGGCACCTTAAAAAATAACAAGAAAGGAAAGACCGATGAAAAACTTCTCTGGCAAAGTCGCCGCCATCACGGGCGCAGGCTCAGGCATGGGGCGCACCCTCGCCCTGCAACTGGCGCAAGCAGGCTGCGGCCTGTCACTCAGTGACATCAACGACAAAGGCCTAGCCGAAACCCTAGCCCTGCTCAAACCCTACTCGGTGCGCGTCACCAGTACCGCACTGGATGTATCCAACAAAGAAGCGGTATTTGCTTGGGCGGCTCAAACCGCCAAAGACCACGGCAAGGTCAATATGATTTTCAATAACGCAGGCGTCGCACTTTCTGGCACTGTCCCTGCGCTGAAATTGGAAGACTACGAATGGATTATGAACATCAACTTCTGGGGCGTGGTATACGGCACTAAGGCGTTCTTACCTTACCTAGAAGCCTCAGGCGAAGGGCACATCATCAACACCTCCAGCATCTTTGGCTTAGCCTCGCAGCCACTGATGAGCGGCTACAACGCCAGCAAGTTTGGCGTACGCGGCTTTACCGAATCTTTGCGCCAAGATTTAGAGATTTCAGGCTCTTGCGTGAGCGCCAGCTGCGTTCACCCAGGTGGTATTAAAACCAATATCGCCAAAACCGCACGCATGGATCAAAGCTCACAAGCCGTCACGGGTGTGGACAAAGAAACCTCCATTCGCGAATTTGAAAAGCTCTTTACCACCACCGCCGACAAAGCCGCCAGCGTGATATTAAAAGGCGTGTTGAAAAACAAAAGACGGATTTTGATTGGTGCCGATGCGCGCATGTTTGAACTGTTGGTGCGCTTGCTGCCTTCGTCCTACCAATGGATTTTCACTAAAGCCGTCGCATTGAGCAGCAAGAAAGCCGCCGCGCGCAAAGCCAAAAACGCCTGACCCTAAAACAGCTTGGCGGCCAATGGCCGCCGCTACGTTCACCCTGAACCCTTCGTCGTAGCGGAGCGCATTGCGCTCCATGTTTCGAGGCAAGTGCGTTAGTCTTCCTCAAATTCGTATTCAATAATCACCGCTGCGTGATCACCAAAACGCAAATTGGCATCGACTTTCGCCTCCACCACATATTGGCGAATGTTGGGCGTACAGATTTGCATGTCTTTGCGCCAACCGTTGATATTGCGACGCGCCTCTTCAGGGCTTGGCCACCAAGTAAATTGGTTCTCGCCAAAATTCGCTTCGCGGAACGCATCGACATAGCCAATAGGGCCAAACATTTGATCGAAAAATGCGCGCTCTTCGGGTAAAAAACCAGGGGTTTTTTGGCAGGCTTTCCAATCCCCCAAATCGATGGTTTTATGCGCGGCTTCAAAATTGCCGCAGAAAATAAATTCACGGCGTTTGCGGCGTGTTTTACTTAAATGCTCTAAAAAAGACTGCTGAAAAGCCAGCTTGTCATCCAGAGAGTTGTACTCATCCACAGCAGGAAACAAAATTGAACCCACGCTCACCTGCGGAAAATCCACCTGAATAAAACGCCCCTGCCTATCGCACTGAGGAAAAGCCAAGCCCGTCATCACCGCCTTGGGCACATCGCGCGTTAATATGGCAACGCCTGCATAGTTTTCGGCTTCGGCGTCGAAAAAATAGGCATTATATTCTTTGGGATAAAGCACTTTATCAGGCAGCTGATATTCTTTGGCCTTGATATTTTGAATAGCGACCACATCGGCATCGGCCATGGCTAAAAATTCGTATAAGCCTTTATCTACGGCTTGTTTCAGGCCATCGACCTGTAAGCTGACAATCCTCATAACACGCACTCATTAAATGACCCGTATATGATAACCCATCTTGTGCCAGACGCTAGCAAAGCCAACGCGAGACGCTTGGGCGCGCCTACTAAGTTCTGCTAAACTGCGCTCACCTTTAAGTATGAGCCTTTTCCATGCACGCTTATCAACAAAACTTTATCGAATTTGCCATTGCCCAAGGGGTATTAAAATTTGGCGAATTTACGCTGAAATCAGGGCGCAAAAGCCCGTATTTTTTTAATGCTGGCCTCTTTAATAGCGGCAAAGCGCTCGCCAAATTGGGCGAATTTTACGCCGCTGCACTGGAAGAATCGGGAATCGATTACGATGTAATTTTTGGCCCCGCCTACAAAGGCATTCCACTGGCCGCCAGTCTTTCAGTGGCCTTGTATAAAGATCACGGCAAAGACAAACCCTATGTTTTCAACCGCAAAGAAGCCAAAGACCACGGCGAAGGCGGCAACTTGGTTGGTGCACCCTTAGCGGGCAACGTCTTGATTGTGGATGATGTCATCACCGCAGGCACCGCCATTCGTGAAGTCATGCAAATTATCGAAAAAGCCCCCAGTGCCAAACCCGCAGCGGTTTTGATTGCCCTCGAT
>JAYRHO010000055.1:0-2213 GCA_041907245.1 Saccharospirillaceae bacterium | reverse complement strand
CGCTGCGCAGGGCTGATAAGCTCGGTTTTTTTGGGTGTTTCTGCTTCTTCAAATAAACCAAACTCTTTTAAGAGCGCTTTGGTTTTATCCAGATCGATGGGCTTTTTAATAAAGCTTAACGCGCCCAGTTTTTTTACGCGGTCTTGGGCATCGGGCTGGATGTCGCCTGAAACCACGATCACCATGGCGGGTAGGTCTTCTTGACGAATTTTCTCCAGCACCCCGTAGCCATCGAGGTTGGGCATGGTCAAATCCAAAAACACCACCTCGCCGTGGCCTTGGCGAATTTGCTCCAGCCCTTCTAGGCCGTCGCAGGCAAAATGCAGGTCGATGTGCCAATCAGGCGGCAGGGCGCGTGCCATTTGCTTGCGAGCAAAAGAGGAGTCATCACAAATGAGAACTTGAAGAGTCATGGCGGCTTTCTGTGGTCTAAGATAGCTTAAGTAAAGCCGCCCTTGGCCATTTCGCAACTGCGGGTAGCGGAAATTCATACGGGATAGGCAATGCGCCTAAGTGGGGTCGGTTGAGCAAAATGGCCAAGCTTTTACGGCAAAGCGGTCATTGCCTTTGGCGTAAATTGCGCTATAACAGCGCCCTTTTTCATCGGTGGAGTATCTATGTCGATCAGTGCCCAACAAAAAGCCGAGCGCTTTTTATCCTCGCTGCGCCATTGCCAGATTTTAGGCATGGAAGTGGTTGAAACCTTTACGGATGGCCTGACCATGCGCCTGCCCTACAGCGAAAAAATTATCGGCAACCCGCTTACCCAGGTAGTGCATGGCGGCAGCCTGACCACGCTGATGGATACCGCCAGCGGTACGGCGGTGTTTGTGACCTTGCCAGGCTTTGAGCTGTGCCCCACGCTGGATTTGCGTATGGACTATATGAAAGCCGCGCAGGCAGGGCATGATTTAATCGCCGAGGCGCGGGTGGTGCGCACCACCGCCAATGTGGTGTTTACCGAGTGCGATGTTTTTCAAGAAAATGACCACGCCTTAATAGCACGCTGCAATGCCACCTTTATGCGCATCGGTGCGGATTTAACTCCACCTAGTTTTCGCCAACAAATTGAAGCCAAGGCAGGAGAATAATTATGACCTTCGCGGAAGTGGTGTCTAAGGCAAAGCAAAGCCACGATTTTCAACCCTTGGTGGACAGCATTCCTTATGCAAAATTAATTGGCTTGCACTTTGAACGCTTTGGCCAAGATATTTTATTTAAATTACCGCAAAACCCCGACAACATTGGCAACCCTATATTGCCCGCCATTCACGGCGGTGTGATTGGCGGTTTTATGGAGTTGTCGGCGTCCTTGCATTTATTAATGACCATGCAAACTTACGCACTGCCGAAAATGATCGATTTTTCTTTGGATTATTTGCGCGCAGGGCGACATCAAGACACCTTCGCCGAATGCCTGGTTTGGCGTCAGGGCAATCGTGTTGCCAACGTCGCCATTACCGCATGGCAAGAATCGCGCGATAAACCGATTGCCATAGCGCGTGCGCATTTTTTGCTTAAAACCGAGCAATAAAAACATTGCATTTTCTTTGGTCGGCTATAAACTGGCTGCCATTCTGTCGGGGTGCCTCCGTATTTTTACGCGTGGCTGAGATCGTAAGAGACCCGTTGAACCTGATCTGGTTAGTGCCAGCGTAGGGAACAGAGAGCAAAATTTATGATTGCGCGGGTTTTCTGCGCTCTTGTCTTTCTCCTTCGCGGCCTACCTTTTTATTTCTTTCTTAGAGAGTAAAACGGTATGAGCAAATTTACCCTTGATGACGCTTATTTAGCGCCTTTTCCTAACTCACAAAAAATCTGGAAAGCTGTTGGCGATATTGATATTGCCCAACGTGAAATTCAACTCAGCCCCACCTATTTAGCCAATGGTCACACGGAAGCGAACCCCGCTGTACCTGTGTACGATACGTCAGGCCCTTACACCGACCCCAAAGTGCAAATAGATTTAACCAAAGGCTTAAAGCCATTGCGCAAGCCTTGGATAGAAGCACGCCAAGATAGCGAAAAACTCGCGCAATTTAGCTCGAATTATACGCGTTTGCAGCACAGTAATTTATTGCATGAAAGCCTGCGCTTTAACGCCAAAAGCACGCCTAGGCGTGCGAAACATGGCGCAGCCATAAGTCAACTTTATTACGCCAAAAAAGGCCTAATTACCCCTGAAATGGAGTATGTGGCGGCGCGCGAAAATT
>JAYRHO010000054.1:0-6434 GCA_041907245.1 Saccharospirillaceae bacterium | reverse complement strand
TTTTCAATCGGACAAAATGAATTCGATGAAATTATGAAGAAGCATGGCTCTTCCAATGCTCAGCTTTTTAGAAATGTTTTCTTGAAATACATGCCGTTAGATGGTGGCACAACATATGAGTACCAATTAAAACAAGAGTTTGTACCAGCAGATAATCAGTGGCGAGACATAGAGTCGAGATCTTGTTAAGTGATGAAACATAGGCAGCGGTTTACTAGGCCAGCTCAAATTAGGCGTTAACACAGGAGGTACAGATGTACGGTATTTTAATCCTGCTGCATATGCTCGCAGCAACGATATGGACAGGTGGGCATATTATTCTTTCGGTTGTGGTGTTGCCCAAGGTTTTAAAAGAGCAGTCTCCACAAGCACTTCTTGATTTCGAGTCTGTCTACGAAAAAATCGGTATGCCCGCACTCATTGTGCAAGTGGTGACGGGGCTGATGTTGGCGCATCGCATGCTGCCAGATATCGCGCAATGGTTTAATGCAGCCAATCCCATTGCTCACTCGATCATGGCTAAGCTCGCACTTTTGACATTAACCATTGGCTTTGCGCTGGATGCTCGATTTCGTGTTATTCCGAACTTATCTCCTGCCAATCTCAAGGTTATGGCTTGGCACATTATTCCCGTTACCTTGTTTTCAATTTTGTTTGTTGTCGTCGGTGTATCGTTTCGCACAGGGTGGCTGCATTAAGCGTTAGCAACACCGACCATTTAATGCAGCACGCTGTAATTACGTTCGATTTGCGCAAAGCGTGCGCCGTTGTCTTGTTGCAAGTAAATAATAACGGCGGGGGCGTAGGCGGCGTCTTCGTGTTGAATGTGTTTGATGAGCCAAGTTAGCAGCCAGGTGCGGGTTTTGGCGGCGACGAGGTTGGCGTCTTGGTGTTCGTTAAATTCTTGTTGCAGCTGCTGGATTTTCTGCTCAAAGCGCTGGTGAGTGGCTTGGTGAGCTTGAAATAGGCTGTAGCCTGCCTGCGCCATCAGTTCTTCTTCAAAGCGAAAATGTTCCAGTGCGTAGTGGGTGAGCTGGGTTAAAACTTGCGCCACTTCCGCGCGCTGGTGAAACTCGATGGCGTGGCTTAGGGCGTTGATGTAATCCAGTATTTTGCGGTGCTGTTTGTCTATCGCGGTTATGCCTAGGTTTAGGCTGTCTTGCCATTCGTACCTTTCCATCATCAGGCTCACGGTCAAAATGAGCCGTTATTGTCAGAACTCCTTTACGGGGTGTCCAGTGCCTGCTGTGCCTTTTCTTAGGGCGAAAGATGCCTTTTGACGCAAAAAGCCAAAGTATTTGGCCGCTAAAGTCATAGGCTAATGCTTTTTGCTTAGTCTAAGCTGTACGCTAGTACTAAAAACAACAATAAAAGGTTCTTTATGATGCGTACTGTGCTTCCTCTGGCTCTTGTTGGCGCTTTAATCGGCGCGCCTGCTGTGGCCGATACCTACGTTTACATCACCAACTCTACGCCAAGCCCTGTGCAGATCGAGGTGGCGCATACGGGTTCGGGCGGCACGTTGGTGCAGGGTAAGGAATGGCAACAAGAGGCGACGGAGATCGCGCCTTATGCCACCAAGCGGGTGTTGGCTTTTAACCGCTATTGGGGGGTAAAAAACGGTAAAACCTATTATTTTGACACCAAAATTAAAGTCGGTGGCGAGGTGATTACCGCCAAGCAAAGTCTGACGGGCACTTGGAGCAGCAGTACGGTGGTACACAGCGCGCAGGGTGCGGATTTTATTGCGCCTTGGGCGAACGATCGCGCCATTCATCGTTACAGCACGCGCTATCAGCTGCGCGACAGCACCTTGGCTTTTAAAGCCAAGTTTACAGGCGGCTATGACGATTTTTATTACACCATCAGCAATAACGCCCAGACCGAGGCTTTGGCTGCGGCGGATACCCTTAAAGTTTTAACCTACAACACCTTTGCCTTGCCTGTGGTGGCGGCCGATATCAGTGCGCGCTTGAGTGAGATGCCCAAGCATTTACAAGGCTACGACGCCATTTTGTTGCAGGAGCTGTTTTCAGGTGATGGCCCCGCTTTATTGCGGGCGCTAAGCGCGCAATACCCCTATCAAACGGAAATCCTGAAAAATAAAAACGCCGCGAATATGTATAACGGCGGTGTGGCGATTGTTAGCCGTTATCCCATCGCTCACGCCGACTATGTGGTCTATCCCAATTGCACAGGTACGGATTGCTTTGCCGACAAAGGTTTCGTCCATGCCGAAGTGATTAAAGCGGGTAAGGCTTACCATTTGGTGGGTACGCATACGGCGTCTTTTGATACCGATGCCGCGCGCCAGTTGCGCCAAGCGCAGTTCCAGCTGATGCGCACACACATTGAAAACGAGGGCGTTCCAAGTTTCGATGCCGTGGTTTATGGCGGTGACTTTAACGTCAATAAACTCAAATTTCCTGAGGATTATCAGGCTATGCAGCTCAATCTCAATGGCACCGTGCCAGTGAGCACAGGTTATACCGAGTCTACTTTTGACCCGCGCGTAAACGCCTATGCCGCCGCCTACGATACCGTGGAGTATTTGGATTACTTGGTGTGGAGTAATGCGCACCGCGCCCCTGTAGAAAGCCGCAACGATGTGCGTGTGCCCCGTACAACCATCGACAGTCTGTGGGAGAAGTGGGATTTGTCCGATCATTTTCCCGTTTTGGGCGAGTTTAAATTTCAATGATGCGTTATGTACTGGCATTGGCCTTAGTAGGCTTGGTGGCGTTTGGGCTGTGGCGTGGCTCTGGTGCGCAGGTGGTGGTTGCAGCAGGCTCACCGAGCGCGAAAGCAGAGGCCAAAAGCGAGGCGGGCGAGCAGGCGCAGACCGAGCGCGAGGACAGTGCGCTGCAGCGCCACGCACGACAGACTCAGGATTTAGCCCAAGAGTTTAAGGCCTTGTTGGCGCAGGCTAAAACCGAGCCTGGTAATGCGCAGGTGTGGCTGGAGCGGCTTTGGCGCAAGTGTCAGGGCTTGGGCGAGGAGGGCTGTGCGGCGCTGCAAGCGCAAATGCAGCCCTATTTAGCGAAGGACGAAGCGGCTTGGCTTGCCGCCGCTTTGAAAAACTACGGCGCGTATTACCAAGAGCTGAGCGCGAGCACACAAAGCACCATAGAGCTTGCATCTAAGCGTTATGAGCACATTAAGGATCTGCGTGAAACCCATTTTGGCGCGCAAGCCAGTGCGCTCTTTGGCCGTGAAGACGCCTACGCGCAGTTACAATGGGCTTATCAAGATTTACAGAAAAACGCGGCCTCGCTTGCGGTTGAAGAGCGCTTCGTGGCCTTGGATAAGCTGCAAGCCGACGCACAGCTGGGCGAGGATACCCAATCTTTGCTCAGCGCCGATGCACGCTATCAGCAGGCTTTGGGGCTATTGAATGAGGTTGAACAGGCCAGGTGGCGCACAGCGTTACAGCAGCGTTATTTTGGCAAAGAGGCCGAAGCGGTGGCACATTACGAACAGCAACAAAGCGCTCAGCAGGAGCTACAAAGCCGTTACGAGGAGGCGGTGCAGCAGTTAAATCGCCGTTACGAGGGGCAGGGCAAAAACAGCCAAGCCTATCAGCAAGAGCTGGGCTTGCTTCGCCAAAAGCTCTTTTCTTCTGCCCAAAATTGATTAAAAAAACTACAAAAAACAAAGGCTTGCCAAAACTGCTAAGAAAAATGATAAAAACTGTCATTAACGGCACAAAAAAACCTATTTTGGGGTTGGTAGGCATTGTAATTTTATGTAACATGCCCTCCCGATGAAATAAGAATAACAACAAAACGGAGGGGCCTTGGGCCATCATCTGTGTTAATTATCCTCTTAGGCTCCATAGTGGCTTTTACCATGGTTAATGAAATTGGCTTGGTGAAAGACCGTAATCCAGGTGACACCGTAGTGCGTACCGCCATTGGTCAGCCTTATATTCATGACGATGTTGTCAATGTTGCGCCCTTGGTGGTACAGCAAAATCGTAACGTCGTGCGCCAGCAATACGACTATTCCTGCGGCTCCGCGGCTCTTACTACCTTGCTCGACTTTTACCTAGGTCGTAACTTCCAAGAGCGCCAAGTAATGGAAGGTTTGCTGCGTTTTGGCGAAACCGAGCGCATTGTTGAGCGTCGTGGCTTCTCCTTGCTGGATATGAAGCGCTTGGTTACGGCTCTGGGTCACCCCTCTGGCGGTTTTAAAGCCGAGGCCAAAGATTTAATCGAGCTTGACCACCCTGCTATTGCACCCATTCACTACGCGGGCTTTAAGCATTTTGTGGTCGTTCGTGCGGTGCAAAATAACCGCGTTTATGTTGCCGACCCAGCCTTGGGTAACATTACTTTTACCCTCAGTCGTTTTTTAGAAATCTGGGATAACAACGTGCTGTTCATCGTGTTCCCGAACGGTCACCAACCCGCCAACGGTTTGGAGCTGCGTGAAGACGATATGCGCTTTGTCTCTGATCAAATTATTGCCGAAAACAGCTTTAAAGAGTTTCCGCACTGGCAAATGCGCCCAGAGGATTTAATCAATAACAAACTGGCCAAGCTTTCGGATAACGGCAAGCTGACCTTCCAAGAGCAACGCAATCCCGATGGAACGGTGAAGAAAAACGACAAGGGCGAGACTTTGTACGAAATCATCACCCAAACGGCGGCCAATGGCATACCAGAAAAAGACTTTAACGTGCGTGTAGCTACCGATCCCAATGAAGTGATCAAGAAAACACTGCGCTTTAATCGAAAATAATAACAATAGGATTTTTAAGGGATACTTCACATGTTGAATCGAGCTACTCTCCTTGCTTTACCTTGCCTGCTGGCTGTTGTTCCTATGCTGCACGCAGCGGAAGAAGGCAAAGATTTATCCAAGGCGCGTGAAGCCTTGACCAAGCAAGATAACGATGCGGACACAGAAAAAGCACTGGAGCAGGTATTCCAAGCGGCAGAGAAAAACTACTCTTTGCTGCGCAGTGGCGATGTCGCCCTGAACTACAACTTCGATTACACCTATTACGGCGATCAAGTTATTAACCTTGAAATCGTTCCGACCTTGGACGCCAGTGGCAACCCAACAGGGGCGTCATCCATTCGTAACGCCAACGTCAACCCTGTTGCCAGCCATACCTACACCAACTCCTTTAATTTGGACTACGGCCTGCTCAATAACTTAACAGGCAGTTTCCGTTTGCCCTTTGTCGCCAAATACGACACCGAAGAAGACATGAGCGTTTATTCTTTGGGTGACGTCAGCACCTCGTTGCGTTGGCAGCCTTTTGAATATGTGCCAGGTGCGGTAAGCCAAACCTATTTTGCCAGCGCCAGCTTAAAAACCGGCGACAGCCCTTATGAAATCGACTTAAGCAAACATCTTTCAACCGGTGCAGGTTTTTACAGCTTAAGTTTGGGCGGCAGTTACTCCAAGGTGTTGGATCCTGTGGTGCTGTTCGGTTCAGCCAGCTACGCCTATAACTTCGACGCCGAGGGCTTAAACCAAGTGCGTGGCTCAAACGTACTGAAAAAAGTATCACCGGGCAGCAGCTTGTCTTTCTCGATGGGCTTTGCTTATTCGCTGTCTTACGACGTGTCTTTGAGCGCGTCTTTCCAAGGCTCTTACAACACCGAAACGCGCTTTAAACTGCTGACACAAGAAGGTGTTGCGCGTCGCTCCGTTTCAAATGCACAAATGAGCGGCATTATGAACTTTGCCTTGGGCGTGCGTGTGTCGCCCAAAACCATCGCCAATATCAACGTAGGCTTTGGTATGACAGAACTGTCGCCCGATATTCTTTTAGGCTTGTCTCTGCCCATTGACCTTGAGGGTATTAAACCTTCCCGTCGTAACTAATGGCCATGCGCCTTAAGAATAATTATTAGGTAGTGGCAGATGAAAATTAGAACATTAGCGTTATTAACAGGTTTGTTGGCGGGCAGCGCTCAGGCGCAGCTTGCACAAAACTTGTTTATTGATACCAAAGCGATGTCGCTGGGTAACGCCGTGACCGCTGACCCTGTGGGTATTATGGATATCCACTTTAACCCCGCAGGTTTGACCAAGCTTGATGGTCGGCAAATGCAGTTTTCTTTGATGAACATCATGCTCAGCGCCGAAGCAGAGTTCTCTTTGCCAAAAGATTACAACGAATCCGATGCGGGCTTGTTGCGCATTCATCGCGATAAAATCTTGGGTAAAGACTGTAATAACTCCAACGACACAACGGGTTATGACGCCTGTAAGCCCGTAAAAAGTAAGGCCACAGCGGCAGCTTATTTACCTGGTGTCGGTATTATGCCGATGACAGCCCCGGTGCTGAACTTGCCCGCAGGTGGCGTTTCTATCCAGCCTGAAGGCTCTCGCTTTACCTTTGCCAACGCCGCCTACATGCCCATGGCCGCAGGCTTTGCCAAGGAAGACGACGACCCAGGTCGTTATCAGGCGAA
>JAYRHO010000053.1:0-3632 GCA_041907245.1 Saccharospirillaceae bacterium | reverse complement strand
TGCTCTAAGCGAACCCAGCCTGACCATCGAGCCCTTTGTGCCTGCCAGCGCCGAAGCGGCCGCACCCAGCGCCTCTGGCGAGTACTTACCTGCTCAGCACGATGACCAAGACGGTTCTGACCTTCACGACGACAGCGCAGAACTGAACGCCAACAGCAATGTTGTGCCGCTGCGCACCGCAAAAAAAGAAGCCAGCACCAGCCAAAACGCCGCGCCGCAACCCAAAGCACCGCAAGAGCTGATCAAGGTTTCTGCGGACTTGCTCGACAACCTCGTCAACCTCGCAGGCGAAACCTCCATTGGTCGTGGTCGCTTAGAGCAGCAAGTGACCGACTTCTCGCACACCCTTGAGGAAATGGACGAAACGCTGGAGCGTCTGCGCGACCAGCTGCGCCGTTTGGATATGGAAACCGAAGCGCAAGTGCTGTTCCGTCAAGAGCGCCAAGGCCCCGCCTACGAGGATTTCGACCCGCTGGAAATGGACCGCTACTCCACCATGCAGCAGCTCTCTCGTGCTTTGGTGGAATCGGCCTCGGACTTGCTGGACTTAAAAGACACCTTGGTGAACCGCACCCGCGACACCGAAACCCTGCTGCTGCAACAAAGCCGCGTCAACACCGAGCTGCAAGAAGGCCTGATGAAAACGCGCATGGTGCCGTTCCAGCGCCTCGTGCCGCGCCTGCGTCGCATCGTGCGCCAAGTCAGCCAAGAGCTGGGCAAACAGGTCGAATTGAACGTCTTTAACGCCGACGGCGAAATGGACCGCAGCATCCTTGAGCGCATGATTTCGCCTTTGGAGCACATGCTGCGTAACGCCGTTGACCACGGCATTGAAACGCAAGAGCAGCGCCAAAAGTCAGGCAAAGACGCCTTAGGTAATATCAACCTCACCATCAGCCGTGAAGGTGGCGACGTCCTCATCAGCATGCAGGATGACGGCCGTGGCATCAACATTGCCGCTGTCCGCAAAAAAGCCCTTGAGCGCGGCCTGATGACCGAAGACAGCCCCCTAACCGATGCCGAAGTGATGCAGTTTATTCTGCAAGCGGGTTTCTCCACCGCCGAGCAGGTCACTCAGATCTCAGGCCGTGGCGTGGGCATGGACGTGGTCGCCTCCGAAATCAAACAAATGGGCGGCAGCATCGAGATTTACTCGCAGCCAGGTGCGGGCACCAACTTCATCGTACGTCTGCCCTTCACTGTGTCGGTCAACCGCGCCTTGATGGTGCGTATGGGCGAAGATCTGTACGCTATCCCGCTTAATAACATTCAGGGTATCGTGCGTATTCCTGCGCCGCAGATTCTTAAAATGTACGCTCAGCCCAGCGCCGAACGTAAATACGAATACGCGGGCGTGGAATATCAGGTGGACTACCTTGGCCACCTACTTGACGACAAAAACCTCGCGCCCAATCTCTCTGGCAACATCCTGCCCTTGCCCATGCTGCTGGTGCGCGGTGCCGTGCCCTTTGCTTTACAGGTGGACAGCCTCTTAGGCTCACGCGAGATCGTGGTAAAAGCACTTGGCCCGCAGTTTGCCAGCGTTAAAGGTGTATCAGGCGGTACCATTTTGGGTGATGGCTCGGTGGTTATCATTCTGGACTTACCCGCGATGATTCGTGCGCAAACCAGCTTGGAATACCAACAAGCACGCGCGCTGGACGTCAAACAAGCCGAGCGTCGCCAAGTTCAGCAAGCGCGCCTACCGCGCATTCTTGTGGTCGACGACTCGGTCACGGTGCGCAAGGTAACCACGCGCCTACTGGAACGTAACGGTATGGAAGTACTCACCGCCAAAGACGGCGTGGATGCACTAAGCGTACTGCAAGAGCACAAGCCCGACCTGATCCTACTCGACATCGAAATGCCGCGCATGGACGGCTTTGAAGTGGCCACGCAAGTTCGCCACGACTCGCGCCTAAAAGACATCCCGATCATCATGATTACCTCGCGTACGGGGGATAAACACCGTGAACGCGCCATGATGATTGGCGTCAACGAATACCTCGGCAAGCCCTTCCAAGAAGACATCTTGCTCAGCACCATGAGCAAGCTCTTAAAGCATGAGGAGCTGGCATGAGTGTGCCCAAAGTGGGCATCTTAAGCGATGACCGCCTCCAGCAGCACCACATCAAAAACACCCTGGTTCAATTTGGTTTTGATGTACTGCTGGTGAGCGAGCCGAGCAAAATCAAAGAAACCAGCGACACTCTCTGCGCTTGGATAGTGGATTATCCCTGCGACGACGATAACCTAAGCTGGCTCGATGACCTCCTCGATGGCACCGTGCCCGTACTTATGGGCATAGAAAAAGCACCGCAAAAAACGCACCCTACCTTCCCGAAATGGGAAAGAAAACTGCACAACAAGCTGCACGAGTTTACCCAGGGCCTAGTGCGCCAACGCAGCCGCCCAAGCATTGAACCGCTGGAACACTTAGAGCAGCAAAGCACGCCCACTGGTGCGCGCATCCCTCTGCCCTTGGCGCTGCGCAATCGCGAGTTCAGCCAGCAAGTCGCCAGTCATGTGTGGATGCTGGGGGCGTCTTTAGGTGGGCCTGAAGCCGTTAAGATTTTTTTAGATGCCTTACCCAAAGGCCTACCTATCGGCTTTATTTACGCCCAGCACATCGACCCGCGCTTTGAAAAAGTCCTCTGCAAAAGCATCGGCCGACACAGCGAATACCGCTTTAAAAACTTTCAAGAAAACCAGCCCATCTACTGCGGCGAAGTCTTAGTCGCGCCCATCGAACACGAGTTTGTTTTCGACTACCAGCGCCTACCTCATAGCCTAGGCACAGCTTGGCCAGGCCCTTATGGCCCGTCCATTAGCCAGATGATTACCAACACCGACCAAGGCTACGCCACCCAAGCGGGCTATATCCTCTTTAGTGGCATGGGCAACGACGGCGCACAGGCCATCAGCGCCTTAAAAAACAGCGTGCCGATTTGGGCGCAAAGCCCCGAAAGCTGCGCCAACGCCTCCATGCCCGAAAGCGCCATCGCCACAGGGAAAGTCAGCTTTATCGGCGACCCTTATCAGCTCGCCTTGCAATTAGTGAACTGGATAAAACACCAATGGATACCCAATCATGAGCCAATCACTCACTAAAAAAACCGACCAAATCGAAGAGATCCACAGCCTGCTGGTTCCTCTTAAAGACAAGCAACTGCTGCTGCCCAACGTCTCGGTTGCCGAGATTGTGCCTTTTTCGCATTTGCTCACCACCGCAAGCAAGGTGGACTGGATTTTAGGCATCATCGAATGGCGCAGCGTACGCCTGCCCGTGGTCTGCTATGAAATGCTCAATGCCCAAAGCACACCTGCGCCCAACCCCAACGCCCGCTTTGCCATCATCAACGGCATTGGCGGCCACCCATCCCTGCCGTTTTACGCCATTCTCACTCAAGGCATTCCGCGCTTGGTGCGCATCCACGAATCCGATATTCAAGAAGTGGAAGCCATGCACAAAGGCGCGTATGATGCCACCGCCGTCACCCTCTTGGGCACGGAAGCGGCCATGATTCCCGACTTAGAAAAAGTGGAAATGGCACTGTTAGCCAGCCGATAGCCTGCGAGGTCTGCCTTGTCATCCCCGAAAACTCTCTGCCTACTTAGGCTTTCTGCCATCG
>JAYRHO010000052.1:0-2340 GCA_041907245.1 Saccharospirillaceae bacterium | reverse complement strand
CAAACACTGCCAGCAAAGCGCGAGCCATCGTAGTAGGCACTGCATTTTTTGCTGGGCGCGACGCTGCAATCGACGGTTTTAAGTTTGCCCGCATCGGGGTTGGGAACATTGTTACCGTCTTGATCAGCAATTTCATCAGGCTCGACCCCTGTGCTGTATTTGTTACTGGGGTTGGCACGAATGCGATTGGCTAAATCTTCTAATACCCACGCGGCTTGTGAGCGACTACCAGAATCCAAGGCGGCGCGATTGGCTTGCAGCTGTAAGGAGTTCAAGCCGAGCAGGCCAACAGCGGTAATCACCAGAGTGACCAGTATTTCGACCATATTGATGCCGCGTTGCGCGTAAAGAGTCAGCATGATTGATTCACCACAATAAGTTGGCCAATGGAATTGATATGAATATCACGTTTGCGGTTGCCCGAGCAGCCCGCAACTGCAATCGAGATTTTACTGCCACCTGTTAGCGTTGCGCGCCCCTGATTATCAAACTGTATTTCGGTGATGCTGGAGCTAATTTCGCCCGCGTTGGCAATGTCTTTGTTCGCGCCTTTTTCGCGCAGCATAGTACTGCCTTCTTTGATTTCCCAACCCTTAGACCAAGAGGATTTGGGTTTCATTTTTACGGTTTTGGCGGAAGTCAGCGCCGCGTTGCGAGCGTAGGCAAGATCGAGCTGCAATTCTTGGCTTAAACGATCTGCCTGGCGATTGCTTGTCATGGTTTTAAAAGCGGGAATGCCCACAACAGTCAGCACGCCGATAATACTAATAACGGTTAAAAGCTCTACTAAAGTGACACCACGGATTTTGTACATAAATTACTGCTCTCTAAAGTCTTACCTAATAGTAGATAACTCATTTCAAAGAGGCCATAGATTTACGGATAAAGGCTTGTTTTGACTAATTTGTACGGTTTTTCGTTATTTTTCTGTAATTACTTTTTTGGAACGAAAGTGCTTATTTGCATCCAGAAAATAAAAAAAGGAAAACCGCCAGAGGGAAAAAATAACACAAGATGATGCTAGAAAGACAAGCACGGTTTGGAATAAAAAAAGCCCTAAGAGAAGAATCTCTTAGGGCTTGGGTTTAGAAATGTTTATTTAATTTTAAACCATTTAACAGTAATAGCGCTGGCAGCAAGAACCGGTGTTGTACCACCAGTTGGGTTTTGCTGGCCATTATTGAAGTTTGAATATCCTTCTTTGGCAACGATAAAACTGGAGCCAAGCATAATTTTGTTGGTATTTGTTAGTGCACCTAATAAACCTGTATTGCCCGTACTACCTGTTTGGCTGGTCATAGAGCCTGTTACTGTTTGTCTTTGGCCGCCGCCGCAAATCAGCTCGGTACTCGAGTGAATTGCGCCTTTTGCCAATACGTCGCCATAGATTTGCGTACAGAACTGCAAGTGAATGGATTTTTCAGACATCAAGCCAACAAAGCCAAGGTCTAGCTTAGGCACGTCAACACCGTCGATTTTAACTGTCATAATCGTTTTGTCGGCATTTAGGTTCATGTTTTGCGCAAACTGAGAGCCTGACTTACACAGATTGGTTGCTCTTAGATATTTATCAGAGATTGTTTCTGGATCGGTCACAGGGAGGTCCACCAGAGCGTTATTCATGTTTTTCAAGCTGCGGTCACACACTTCAGCCGCACTTGCTTCGCGAGTTACGTTATAGGGTGAATAAATATTGGGTGAAAAGAGTGACACGTCAATATCGCCTTCAGCCAAGAATGAGTTAACAAAGGCACTGTAATCAGATCCTGTTGAGGCGCTAACACCACGGCCACGAATGAGCAAGTCGGCATCAAAATACATAATGCCAGGAGCAAGTACGGCGTTGTCGATAAACGAGCGTTTGGATACGGAGCTGATAACGTATCGACCGGCGCTTAAGTATTCGTAATCGGCGTTACTGCTGCCTGCAAAAAGGTTGGTAATTTCAGTTGCAATGCCAGTAAATAAACCACCATCCACAGTAGGCCGCTCTACAAGGCCAATACGGGGTAAGTAGCCGATGATTTTACTGGTGCAATAGCCACTGCTGTCTGCGGTTTCACAAATGGCACCGATGTAAACAGTCCCATCCAGTTTGTATTTTCCTAAGAAGTAAGGTGCACCTGTGCCAGCCAAAAGCGTTTCGCTGCCAGAGCGCGTGACATACTGTTTATTGCCCTCTACGTCGTAACGATAAGACTCTTGTGTTGATGAGTTGGTAAGTTTATTTAGGTAAACGCGCTTTGTACCTGAGCTTTTATCGAAGATGTAATTGGCTTCGTTTTTATAAGGTTTGACGCTGACGTAGGATTTAATGTCTTTGGTGTCATCTTCGATTTT
>JAYRHO010000051.1:0-2298 GCA_041907245.1 Saccharospirillaceae bacterium | reverse complement strand
GGTGCGAATGGGCAAGTAAAAGCAGGTGGCAGTGGTGTCAATGCCAGCAATTTTGAAAACAAAGAATACGATGCCCTTTTCGACAAAATGCAACTCATGGAAGACTCGCCCGAGCGCGCCGCCATCATTGCCAAAATGGTCAAAATTGTTCAAGAGCAAGCGCCTTGGATCGCCATTTGGCATCCGTACTCTTATATTTTAAATAATCAGTGGGTGAGCAACACCAAGCCTCTTGGCATCAGTAAATCACTGCTGAAGTATTACGCCATCGACCCTATCGTGCGTGAGCAAAAACAACAAGAATGGAATAAACCCGTACTTTGGCCTATGTGGTTGTTGCTTTCGTTGCTTGCTACCGCGTTATTTTTGAGCGCTTGGTTATTGTATCGCCATCAACAAGCCGTTGTGTTTAAGGAATAGCATGCTGTCTTATATTGTTCGTCGTGCGCTTTATGCTTTGCCGATTTTAATCGGCGTAAATTTGCTGACCTTTGCGCTGTTTTTTGTGGTCAATACTCCAGAGCAAATGGCCAAAGTACAGTTGGGTGCCAAGCACGTTACCGCCGAGGCCATAGCGCAGTGGAAAGCGCAACGTGGCTACGATATGCCGCTGTTCTATAACGAAGCCGATGGCAAAAACCCCATCACCGATACAATTTTTTTTGAAAAATCCGTCAAGCTCTTCGCCTTTGATTTTGGCCGCTCCGATGCGGGCAGGGTAATAGGCTTGGATATTTCAGAACGCATGTGGCCGTCTTTGGCTTTTGCTTTGCCTACCTTTGTCCTTGGTATTTTTATCAACATTACATTGGCGCTTTTTATCGTGATTTTTCGTTCGACTAGGCTCGACACTGTGGCCATGGTGGCTCTGGTGGGTATGATGTCGGTTTCGGTAATTTTTTATATTTTCGCAGGGCAATATTATTTCGCCAAAATATGGCACTGGGTACCGATTTCAGGTTATTTACCCGGCGTAGATGCTTGGCGTTTTTTAATTTTGCCTGTGGCTATCGGCGTGATTGGCGGCATAGGGGCGGGCACGCGCTGGTATCGTACTTTATTTTTAGAAGAAACCAACAAAGACTATGTGCGCACCGCGCGCGCCAAGGGCGTCTCGGAGCTTGGGGTGTTGTTTAAGCACATTTTACCCAACGGCCTTATTCCGATTTTAACGGGCGTGGTGGTGGTGATTCCGTCTCTATTTATGGGCAGCCTGGTGATGGAATCCTTTTTTGGTATTCCAGGCTTGGGCAGCTACACCCTCGACGCCATCCAAGCGCAGGATTTTGCCATAGTGCGTTCAATGGTGTTTTTAGGCTCAGTGCTTTATATCTTTGGTTTAATTTTGACCGATATTTCTTATACCTTGGTCGATCCTAGGGTGCGTTTATCATGAGTTTTTTTTCCGTCAAACCCTTTATTTTATTAAGCGATGGGCTGATTTTTGCTTTGGTTCTAAGTCTGATTCTATTTTTTTATCAGCTTCATAAAAACCCGCTTAGCCGCGCACGTTGGCAAGCGGTTTTTCATACGCCCATTGGCCTGAGCGCTTTTACGGTGATTGTGTTTTACGTTTTTATTGCGCTACTGGATTCTTTGCATTACCAAGAGCCTTTGCCTGTGAGCGAGGGGCAAACGCAAGTGCAGTACAGCCAAAATGTGCAATCGGTTTTAGATGCTATTTTGGTTGGTCTGCACCAAAACAACGAAAAAACCTACAGCGCGCCCTTTGCTTTGCATTCTTTTGCCAAAGAAAACCGCCAAGATGAAAACGGTCAGCTGTATCGGGATTACCCACGTCTAACGGCAAAAGCCACGCACATTCATAACGAGCAAGAAAAGCAACAAGATATTCTGTCTTTAAGCATTAGCGCCTTGCTTAAAGCAGGGCTTTTCTGTGCGCTGTTGATTGCTTTGCACCTAGGGTGGCGCAGAGGCAAAGCTCAAAGCCAAGTTCCTTGGTGGAGCTTTTACCTCACTGTTAGCTTGCTTGTTGTGGCTAGTACTTGGGCGCTGAAACTGAGCGCGTTTTATCATGTGGCAGGCACGAATATCGTTGGCCAAGATGTGCTTTATTTAAGCATCAAAGCGATACGCACAGGCGTGCTGATTGGTACGCTCGCCACCTTAATTACCTTGCCTATTGCCATCGTTTTGGGCATCAGTGCGGGGTATTTTAAAGGCTGGGTCGATGATGCCGTGCAGTATATTTACACCACGCTCAGCTCCATTCCAGGCATTTTATTGATCGCTGCCTCGGTGCTTTTAATCGATGTCTACATTCAAACCCACCCCGAT
>JAYRHO010000050.1:0-4132 GCA_041907245.1 Saccharospirillaceae bacterium | reverse complement strand
GCAAGCACTGAACAGACTGGTTGAGTTTCACATCAAACACGGCACCGACGCCCTAGTAGCTGTTGGCACCACGGGCGAATCCGCCACCCTAAATACCAAAGAGCATTTGGCCGTTATCGAGCAAGTGGTTAAACAAAGCGCAGGCCGCCGCCCTGTGATTGCAGGTACGGGCGCGAACTCCACCGCCGAAGCCATTGAACTGACGCAAGAAGCCAAAAAACTCGGTGCCGATGCCTGTTTGCTGGTCACACCTTATTACAATAAACCGCCACAACGCGGTTTGATTAAACACCACGAAGCCATCGCGGCGGCCGTGGATTTGCCTCAGATTCTTTATAACGTACCAGGCCGTACCGCCTGCGATATGTTGCCTGAAACCGTGGCCGAAATTGCCAAAATCGAAAGCGTGATTGGCGTGAAAGAAGCCACGGGCAACCTTGAACGCACCGCGAAATTAATCGAGCTGGTCGGCCATAAAATTGCCGTGTATTCAGGTGACGATGCCACCGCTTACCAAACCATTTTGCAAGGCGGCAAAGGCAATATTTCCGTGACCGCCAACGTCGCCCCCGCCCTGATGCACGAGCTGTGCATGCTGGCCTTGGACGGCAAAGCCGAAGAAGCCAAAGCCCTGAACGAGCGTTTGCTGCCTTTGCATGGCGTGATGTTCTGCGAAGCCAACCCCATTCCAGTGAAATGGGCGCTGCATAAAATGGGCTTGATGGAGCGCGGCATTCGCTTGCCCTTGGTGGAGTTGGATGACCACTTAAAGCCCAAGCTTGAGCAGACACTCCAATCCTTAAACCTGATTTAAGGGCAGCCTAATGCGTATTTTATTGGCTCTGGCTGTGCTGCTGTTATCGGGATGCAGCCTAATGCCTGATCGCTACCGTGATCGGGCGATGGATTACTTAAAAACCACCGAGCAACCTCAGACGCAAAGCCTGCCTGAGCAAAACTTGGCTTTCTCCGATCGCTATGTCATCCCTAAATTGGCCGTGACGCCTGAGCGGCCAGACAGCTTTAAAGCCCCCATGCCGCAACCCTTGTTGGCCGAACCCGAAGAAGAAGGCGCAGCCTCTTTGAATGCACTGCGCAGCGAAGCGCTCGACCCACAAATTGAACACGACGGCGCAGGTGGCTTGATTTTGCGCATGAATGGCAGCTTTGCTCAGGCTTGGTCTTTAACCACCGATGCCATCGCCGCCACCAAATTGAATCTGACCGACCTCAATCGCAGCACGGGTACTTGGTACTTGAGCATGAAAAAAACCATCAAAGCCAGCGAGGGTGGCTGGTGGGCGCGCCTGTGGGGCAAAGACAAAACCGTTGAGCACACTTATTTGCTGAAAATGAGCCGTACACGCACGGGCGTGTATTTGTCCTTGCTTGAAGACGACGATTCGTTAGCGGATGAGCCGCGCGCCCAAGCGGTGTTTGCGGAGCTTAAAGCTTGGCTTGATAAACAAAAGTGAAATACGTTTCCTTAGGTAGCGGTAGCCGTGGCAATGCCACCTTAGTGGTGGAGCAGGGGCGGGCGGTGATGATCGACTGCGGCTTTAATCGTAAGACCGCGCTACAGCGCTTTGCGCAGGCTAATTTTGACCCCGCCACCTTGGACGCGGTGTTTGTAACGCACGAACACGGCGACCACAGTAAGGGCGTGGTGCATCTGTGTGAAACCTTAGGCATTCCTTTTTATGCGTCTTTTGGTACGGCTTTTAGTATGCAGTGGCTGGAGCACCCTTTGTGGCGCTGCGTCAGTGCCGAGCACATAGTGAGCCTTGGGCATTTGGCTTTATTGCCTGTGGTAGTACCCCACGATGCCAAAGAGCCGTTGCAATACATCGTTGAAAATACCGCTGGCACGCGCTTGGGTGTATTATCCGACCTCGGTTCGCTGACCCCGCATGTCATCAGCAGTTACCAAGACTGCCATGCGCTGCAACTGGAGGCCAATCACGACCCTGTTCTGTTGCAAAACGGCCCTTATCCACCTTCGCTGCGCCAACGTGTTGCCAGCGATTATGGTCATTTAAGTAACCAGCAGTGCGCGGCTTTACTTGGTCAAGTGCAATGGCATGGCCTGATGCATGTGAGTGCTGGCCATATCAGTGAAAAAAACAACAGGCTCGACCTTGTGCAGGTGGAGCTGAATGCGGTGCTGGATTGCCCAGCCCGTGAAATACGATTATTAGACCAAGACCAAGTTTCCCCTTGGCTTGAATTCAATTAGCTCAACGACCCTGGAGATCACCATGGAAAAACGCGAATTACTCTATACAGGCAAAGCCAAATCGGTTTACAGCACCGATAACCCCGATCTCATGGTGCTGGAGTTTCGTAACGACACCTCCGCTTTTGATGGCAAGCGCATCGAACAGCTGGATCGCAAGGGCATGACCAACAACAAGTTCAACGCCTTTATCATGCAAAAGCTGGCCGAAGCAGGCATTCCTACGCACTTTGAACGCCAGCTTTCAGACAATGAATCCTTGGTAAAACGCCTGCAAATGATTCCGCTGGAATGCGTGGTGCGTAACATTGCCGCAGGCAGCCTGTGCCGTCGTTTGGGCGTGGAAGAAGGCATTGATTTAAATCCACCTACCTTTGAGCTCTTTTTGAAAAACGACGCTCTGGGCGATCCTATGGTCAACGAATACCATGCTCGTTCTTTCAACTGGGCTACCGATGAGCAATTGACACGCATGAAAGAGCTGTCCTTCAAGGTAAACAGCATCCTGAAAGAGCTGTTCTTAAAAGGCAATCTGTTACTGGTGGACTCCAAGCTGGAGTTTGGCCTATTTAAAGGCGAAGTGGTGCTTGGGGATGAGTTCTCTCCAGACGGTTGCCGCTTGTGGGACGTCAATACTCGCGAAAAGCTGGACAAGGACCGCTTCCGCAAAGGCTTGGGCGGTGTGGTTGAAGCCTACGAAGAAGTCGCGCATCGCATTGGCGCGTTTTAACCGACAAAAAGCCCATTCAGTTGGGCTTTTTTCTGCCTGCTTGCAGCAAAAACCTTGGCATTGTGATTGAAATTAGGCAAAACTAGCCCCACTGCGATTGCGCAGCCTAAGCATACTAAGGACGATAACGATGAAAAAAACGCTTGTGGCTACCGCCATTTTCACTGCTCTACCTTTTGCCGCTCAGGCGGATTTACTCTTTACCGTGGGTGCCAAGGCCAGCCTTTGGAACGCCGAGCCTACAGGTCAAATCGATAAAAACCTGTCGGTTGAAAAAGACGGTTTGAATCTTGGCTCTGAAAATGGCCAGCAATTTTCTATTTTCTTTGAACACCCGCTGCCCGTTGTGCCCAACATCAAGCTCAAAAGCACCAGCTTGGAAGTGGATGGCAAAGGCACGATTAATGCGCAATTTGCAGGCCAAAACTTCAATGAAACCGTCACCTCCAAAGTGGATTTATCGCATAACGATTTAACCCTGTACTGGGGTTTGCCTCTGCCAGTGCCCGCCTTGGATATTAACTTTGGTTTAACCGCGCGTCAGTTTGCAGGTGAAGCCTCAGTGGCCAGCACCACAGCGGCTAAAACCGAAAGCGTGGATTTGGATATGACCTTGCCGATGGTGTTTGGTGAAGTGAAAGTGGGCCCCATCTTTGGTGTGTACGCCAACGTCGATGCCAATTACGTTGGCTACAACGACAATAAACTGTTGGATTGGTCGGCGGCGTTGGGTTATGTGCTGCCCATTCCTGTGGTCGATGTTGGCCTTGAGGTTGGCTATCGCTCCTTGTCTTTGCAAACCGATAAAAAAGACGTGGATATCGAAACCGACTTGGATGTAAAAGGCCTGACTTACGGCTTGTCTTTAGGCGTTGGTTTCTAAGCTCGCTCTGCGCAAATAAAAAAGCGGCCTAGGCCGCTTTTTTTATTCTTGAGTTTTACGTTCTAACCACTGTAAAAACTGTTCTTCGTTTAAAGGCTTGCTGAAGTAATAGCCTTGATAAAGGTCGCATCCTGCTTGCTGTAGATGCTGCAATTGCGTGGCGGTTTCTACACCTTCTGCCAGTACTTTCATTCCCAGTTGATGCGCCATGGCGGTGATGGCTTCAATTAACGCGGCGGGACGTTTGGCGTTGGGCGTTTGCTCGATGGAGTCGATGTCCATC
>JAYRHO010000049.1:0-4853 GCA_041907245.1 Saccharospirillaceae bacterium | reverse complement strand
TGCGCGTGTTTGATTTAGGGCGGCGCATTGTCGAGTTGCCTGCACCTGAATTTGCCGCCTTTGAAAACGGCCAAGCGCCCTATGCTACGCCTTATTTGAAGCACGCTTGGTTGGGTTTGCTCAGTTGGCACAATAAAAAGGTCGATCAAAATAGCATTTGGTTTCTGAAGCTGCCCTTGGATGAGCAGGGCTTGATCGTGCCTGCGGCGCGCGATGCTTTTATTCAACATTGGGCGCAAGCGGTAAAAACGCCCAATCAAGCGGCCGCGCCTTATAGTTTTAAGCCCGATGCCAATCGTATGGCCTACTTTCACGCACTGGTGTTGCGCAGCTTATCGCAGCAACCCACCTCCTTTTACACCAAGGCGCGCGCCTACCTAAGTGATACTCAGGGTTTTGAAAACTGGCAGAATCTGGGCTTGCAGGGTTTGGCCGAAGTGGTGGTGCGTCTGGGGGAGCAGGACAATCAAACCTTGGTGATGAACGCCTTGCCGCACTTGCCTGCGGTGGTGCGCAATGTGCTTTTGGGTTTTTTGGAAAACGCCCAGCCCGATCAAGATCTAACCAGCGCCTTAAATGACGGTCTTGCCCAATTGGTGGCGCAGGAGCCCAGTGCCGCTGACATCGCCGCTTACGCACGCGCGCTGTCAAACAGCATCAATATCGCGCAGCGCCAGCAGTTACTGGCGGCTATTTTGCAGCATCCGCACAGTCAGTCGGTGGAGATTTTGGCCGCCGTGGCGCGAGATTCTTGGCAGGATTTGCAAGGCAGCTTATTGCTGAGCTTTTTAGAGTGTCTTGCGCGTAACGAACAAGGCCAGCCCGCTTTTAATGCCTTGGTTGCCGATTTGTTGGCCTTACCTGGGGTGCGCGGGCAGTTTATGCAAGTGATGGCCAGCCCAGAAAAAAGTACAGAGCTGGCGGATGCTTTTACGCAATTGCTGCAAGGTGTGCGCTAAGCCTAGGCTTTGCGCTTGAGCATGCCTAGGGTCATGATGACTGCGCCTAAGGTGGCAAGCAGTAGGTTGAGGTTTACCATCAGGCTGTGGCGCATGTAAAAAGTACTAAAAGCAGGGGCGTCGGCTTGGCACTGGCTGGTTAGCGCGTTATAAAACAGCCCTTGCTGTTGGCACTCGGTGATGGCAGCCAGCTCTACGCCATAAAGCACCAACAAAAAAATGCCAGGTGCGGCAAAAATCAGGCTACCGATGCGGGTCAACATAAGAAAGCTCCTAAATATGAATAACAAGCTTGACACTTGGCGCTAAACCTTTGAATCTTACCAGTCTTAATTCGCCGCTAAAATGAAAACACGCCTAGCCACTATGAAAAGAATTCTTATCTCCCTGTTCGTGCTGACGTTAAGTAGCTTTGCTGGAGCTGCTGAGCTGGATGATTTACTGGTTGCTATCAAAGCGGATATCGCCGCGCAGCGTTTAAATAGCCCAGCAGGCAATAACGCCCTCGAACGCATTCAAAAATTCCGTGAAAAAGCCCCTTACGATTTTCGTATTACACCCTTGGCTTATGCTTGGGGTGAGGCCAATGTGCGCCTAGCGAACAATGCCATAGATGCCAAAGACTTTAGTAAGGCGCAAGAGTACTTAGACCGTGTGTGGCAAGTTGCTTCTTTAACCAATGGCCTAGAAGATGCTCAGGCCAAGCTGGACAAGCTCAGTGACGGCCAAACGCTGAGCGTTGCCGCACCCAAGCCCAACAAAGAAGAACTGGAACGCCAAAAGAAACTGGCTGAAGCGGCCGAGAAAGAAAAAGAGCGTGTAGCCGCCGATATCAAACGCAAAAAAGAAGAAGACGCCAAGCGCCTTGCCGCTGATAAGGCTAAAGCCGAACAAGAAAAACAACGCCAGCAAGAAGCGGAGCGTCAGCGTCGTGCCGAACTCGAAAAGCCTGCGGCCAAACCCCAAGAACCTGTTAAGGCGGCCGCTTCAACCAAGCCTGCTGCTGCGCCTGCAACTAAAGCCGCCGCTGCGCCTGCTGCTGTGGTTAAAGCCGCTGTTGCGGTTGCCACCGTTGCCGCACCTGTCGTAAAAGCGCCTGAAGTTGCGGCCAAGGCTGAGCCAGCTGTCGTGCCTGCTGCGGCGAAAAAGCCCAGCGAAGACGCGCCTGAAAACTGGAAAGACATCGAAGAAAAATCCGCGCCCATTGCCACTTACCCGCTGCCTGCGGCCATGATTGACAAAAAAGACGCCGATATCGTCAACACCCTAGAGCCTATTTGTCAGGCGATAGTGAAGAACGATGCCTCTGTGGTCGTGCATACGGTAGAGCAAAGCGATTACCGTTGGCTGACGGTGCGTTTGACGCTGTGCTTGCGCCGTATCGACAAGGGCTTCCGTTTGCGCCATAGCCATCAAGCTGCCGCTCAAGATGGCAAGCCCTTTATTTCGCTGCATCCCCCGCGTGATGTGTCCTTGTTAAAAGAAAACACCAGCGAATAGCAACAACAGGGGAACTTTATTGCCGTTCCCCTCTCTTGTTTCCTAAGTGGCGCGCTTGCGCCTTTGTTTAACCTCACTATTTGAAAAACCATGCGCCTTATTAGTTTTGCCCTTGCTTTGCTTTGCTCCTTTTCTGCCTCAGCCGCGATTATCGTCCCCAAAGCCCCCGATCTCGACGCCTCTGCCTACATCCTGATGGATTTCGAAAGTGGCCGAATTTTGGCGGAGTACAACGCCGATAAACGCATCCCTCCTGCTAGCCTCACCAAGATGATGACCAGCTACGTGGCCTTGCACGAGCTGATGCTGGGCAATGTAAAAGAAAGCCAGTTGGTGCCTATTAGCGTTAATGCGTGGCGTACAGGCGGCTCGAAAATGTTCGTGCGTGAAGGTACTGAGGTTCCTCTGATTGACCTGTTGCGCGGCATCATTATTCAGTCGGGCAACGATTCTTCCATTGCCGTGGCCGAGTTTTTTGCAGGCTCTGAAGAGTCTTTTTCGGGCTGGATGAACCAGTTTGCTAGCCGTTTTGGTATGGAAAACACCCACTTTGAAAACGCCACGGGTTTGCCTTCGCCTACGCACTACAGCAGCGCGCGCGACCTCGCCAAGCTGTCTTGGCACATCATCAACGACCACGCTAAGTATTACCCTTTGTATGCGGAAAAATATTTCGACTACAACGGCATTCACCAGCCCAACCGTAACCGCTTGCTGTGGCGTGATGCCACGGTCGATGGCTTGAAAACAGGCCACACCGAAGAAGCGGGCTATTGCCTTGCGGCCTCGGCGGTGCGCGATGGTATGCGCCTGATCGCGGTGGTGCTGGGCACGCGCAGCGAAGAAGCCCGCGCGCGTGAAACACAAAAGCTTCTGGCCTACGGCTTTCGCTATTTTGAAACACGCAAGATCTACGACGCCAACAAAGAGCTGAAAACCGTACGCGTATGGAAAGGCGAAGAAGACAGCTTGAAGCTGGGTTTGGCACAAAACCTCAGTGTGAACCTGCCTCGCGGCATCAAAGAAGGCTTAGAAGCCAGCGTGACGGTGAGCGAGCTGATTACCGCTCCTATTAAAGCAGGCCAAGAGCTGGGGCAGCTGACCTTAAAGCTCAATGGCGAAGTCGTGGCACAAAAGCCCTTAGTGGCGTTGGCCGAAGTCAAAGAAGCGGGTTTCTTTGGCCGCACCTTGGATAGCATCAGACTGTTTTTCAAGAAAATCTTTGGTTAGGGGCTTGAAGTCGTTACAATTGCGCTTATCTATGTGCTTTGTTTGACAGAGGCCTGCATTATGAGCCAACCCGAAGCCCCAAAAATTGAGTTTCCTTGCCCCAATTACCCCATCAAGGTGTTAGGGCAGGGCGCAGACGACTACGCCGAAACCATTTTTGAAATCGTGCGTATCCACGCTCCCGACTGCGATTTTACCCAAATCAAAATCCGCGAAAGCAGCAATGGCCGTTTTCGCGCCGTCACGCTCTTCATCACCGCCACAGGCATTGATCAGCTGCAAGTTCTGCACCGCGATCTGATGGCTCATCAGTATGTGCAAATGGTGATCTGATGCTTAAGGTGCGCCAGCTGGGAGTGGAGGCTTACACGCCTGTTTACCAACGCATGTTGGCCTACACCCAAGAGCGCAGCGCCTCCAGCCCAGATGAGCTGTGGTTTTTGCAGCACCAGTCTGTGTTTACTCAAGGCCAAGCAGGCAAGCCCGAGCATGTGCTCTTTGCAGGCGATATCCCTGTGGTGCAAAGCGACCGTGGCGGGCAGGTGACTTATCACGGCCCTGGCCAGCTGGTGGTGTATTTACTGCTGAACATTCAAGCCTTGGGCTTGGGTTCGCACGATTTTGTCAAAGCCATAGAGCGCGCCTTGATTGCCTGCTTAAAAGACTGGCAAATCGAATCCTGCGCGCGTGACGATGCCCCGGGCGTCTATGTGCAAGAGCGCAAAATCGCCTCCTTGGGGCTGCGCATCAAGCACGGCTGCTCCTTTCATGGCATTGCCTTGAATGTGGATATGAACCTTGAACCTTTTAGCCGCATCAATCCCTGTGGATATGCGGGAATGCAAATGACGCAGATGCGTGATGAAACCAAGCTCCCCCTGACACTGGATGCCGTGGCCAAAAGCTTGGAAAACCATTTGATAGCCGAGTTGAAGCTGCAATGACAGAACAAAAGAAATTAGTGCAGGGCGAAAAATTACGCGGTGCCGAGAAGCTGGCGCGTATTCCGATTAAAGTCATCCCTACCGACGAGCTGCCACGCAAGCCCGACTGGATTCGTGTGCGCCTGCCCAGTAGCGGCGGCAAAGTCGCGCAAGTACGCGAAAAGCTCAAGTCGCATAAGCTGCACACCGTCTGCGAAGAAGCCAGCTGCCCCAATCTCAG
>JAYRHO010000048.1:0-3755 GCA_041907245.1 Saccharospirillaceae bacterium | reverse complement strand
TTTGCGCAGCCAGCTGTTCGAGCAGATCTTTATAGAGCAGCACAATACCAGGGCGGCGAAAGCAGGTAATGCCAGAAAGCAGTAAGCGCTCCATGCGTTCTGGATGTGCGCCTGCAAAAATCATGGCCATGGCCGAGCCGTAGCTGATGCCTAAAATAGACAGTTTGTGCAGTTGATAGCTTTGGCAAAACTGTTCAATGAGGTGTGCGAAGTCGCCAAGCCCAAGTTCGGGGGCGAGCTGATCGTTACAGCCCTGAGAGGGGAAGTCGGCCAAAATAATGGGGTGGGTGGCCAAAACCAACTCGATTTCACTACGGAATGAGGTGAAGTTTTGGAAGGCGCCGCCTAAGAATAAAACAGGGGTTTTACCTTGATTTTCGGGTAAGCAAAAAGCTTGATATTCGACCTTGTAGTCGCGCCCACGATAGGGAAAAAACACTTGCTTGGGTGCTTGGCGAAGCTCGTCAAACTGGTAGGTTGAATACTGCATAGTATGCCCTTCTTATTCTTATGTTGGGGCACTTTATCGTATTTATAGACAAATCGCTAGAGTTGTATGTTTTCTTTACTTTGCCATAAGAAAACCTAAGGCGTTGATCCTTAAAGAAAAAGAAAGCCGCACAGAGCGCGGCTTAAGAAGAAAGGCTAAACTTGGCTTTTATTGATACATTTGTGCCAATTAACTATGGCTTAGGACGGTTGATGATGAGCTGCAATTGGTTGTTGTCGATACGAATTTGGTACTCACCACCTGGGGTTTGTTGCTCTTTAAAACTGTAGCCTGAATTGGGCACGCTGATGATAATTTGGTTGGGCGTGGAGCTTACGGAGTTACCATTGAGGTCGCTTTTGTTCATCGTTGGATACTGCAATTTGCTGTAGTCGATTGGGCCAACTTCAGGCACGCCCACTGAGGCAAAATCAATGTGATTATCGCGTAAGACTTTGCGCAAATTGTCATCGCGACTTTGTTGTAAGGGGTCGAATACTGGCTGCTGCGAGGCGGTACGCTGCTGGCTTTGGTGCAGCTGAATTTCACGCTGCTCAGGCGCGTAGCTGCTACCTATGGCGGGTTTGCTGGCATGAGAGCCGTCATCTTTAGGAAGGCTGTCTAGGGCTGTGGGTGCGGGGTTGGGATCCACTTTAACCTGCACATTGTTGGGTTGGCTGTCTGATGCCTTGGGCACGAGCACGGTGGTGTCGCGAATGTAGGATTCGGTCATTTCTTCGGCGGGAATTTCTTTAATACCAGCCTGAGTCGTTGAGTAAAAAAAAGCAGTCAGTAAGGCGGTGGCGAGCAGGGAAATTTTTTTCATGGTGCGTCCTCTTAAAGTGCTCTTTATCCTAGATGGGAAATGCAAAAGCACAAGGACAAAGAAAGCCTATTTACCTTGTCCTTACTGCGGTCATCGGGCACACTAGCGCGATTTTTTTAGGGTTCTTGTATGCGTTTACTTTCTTCGCCTTTGCCATTTTGGATTGGCTTGCGTTATTTGGCTGCCAAAAGGCGTAATCACTTTATTTCTTTTATTTCGGCGTCGTCGATGATTGGCATGACCCTAGGGGTTATGGTGCTGATTTTGGTGCTGTCGGTGATGAACGGCTTTGACCGCGAATTGCGTGAGCGCATTTTAGGTATGGTTCCTCATGCAGTGCTGTATGAGCGGGGTGGAGTTTTAAATTGGCAGGCATTGGCGCAAGAAGTCAACGCCATGCCAGGCGTAGTGGCCAGTGCGCCATTAATTCGCAGCCAGGGTATGTTGGCGCACGCAGGACGTGTGCAGGGCGTGATGATTACAGGCATCGACCCTGAGGCCGAAAAATCCGTTTCTATTTTGCCCAGTCACATTAAAAAAGGTCGTTTAGAAAGCCTCGAAGAAGGACGTTTTAATGTGCTCCTGGGTGAGCTGTTGGCGCGGCAATTAAATGCGCAGGTGGGCGATAAAATTACCCTGATGCTGCCAGAGGCAACACTTTCGCCTGCGGGTGTGTTGCCGCGCGTAAAACGCTTAACCGTATCGGGTATTTTTGCGGTAGGGGCGGAGCTGGATGCCAGCATGGCGGTGGTGAATTTGGCCGACGCCGCCAAGCTTGAGCGTTTGGATGCGCAGGCGCAGGGTTTGCGCATTAAATTTGCCAATTTATTTGATGCGTCTTCGGGTATTTGGCGCATTGTTGATAGTTTGGATGGCGATTACTCAGGTAGCGATTGGACACGCACGCACGGTAATTTATTTCAAGCGGTAAAAATGGAAAAAACCATGATCGGTTTGTTGTTGCTCATTATTGTGGCGGTGGCGGCCTTTAATATTATTTCGACCTTGGTGATGGCGGTAACGGATAAGCAAGCCGATATTGCGATTTTGCGCACCATGGGCGCAAGCCCGCGCACGGTGATGCAAATTTTTATGGTGCAGGGTGTGGCCATTGGCGTGATTGGTGTGGTGCTGGGCACGCTTTTAGGCGTGGCAGCGGCCTTAAGCATTTCAGATATTGTCGCCGCCTTTGAGCATTTTTTTGGTGTGCAGATTTTAAGTGCGGATGTGTATTTTATTTCTTATTTGCCGTCGCAATTATTGTGGAGCGATGTCGGTATTATTGTGTCGGCGTCGCTGGTTTTAAGCTTTTTAGCCACGCTGTATCCGTCTTGGCGTGCAGCCAAAGTTCAGCCTGCGGAGGCGCTGCGCTATGAGTAATTGGGTGTTGGATGCGAAAAATATCAGCAAGGTTTACCGCAGTGGCCCGCAGCAGGTGACGGTGTGGCAGGCTATTTCGTTGCAGGTGGCAGCAGGGGAAACCTTGGCCATAGTGGGGGCTTCAGGCTCAGGTAAAACTACTTTGTTGAACGTCTTGGGCGGCTTGGATCAGGCCAGTTCGGGCGAAGTGTGGTTGGGTGGGCAAAATTTAAAATCGTTAACCGAGTCGCAGCGCACCATGCTGCGCAATAAAGAAATTGGTTTTGTGTATCAGTTTCATCACTTATTGCCTGAGTTTACCGCGCTGGAAAACGTCATGCTGCCGCAGCTTTTGGCGGGTGTGCCGCAGCGCGAGGCCAAAGAGCATGCCAGCGCACGTCTGGCGCAATTGGGCTTGGCGGCACGCCTTGGGCACACGCCTGCGGAGCTGTCGGGCGGCGAACGTCAGCGCACGGCCATTGCGCGCGCGCTGGTGAATAACCCTAAATTGGTGCTGTTGGATGAACCTACAGGCAATCTCGATGAGCACACCGCCGCTCAGGTCGAAAAGGCCATGTTGGAGCTTATTGAACACAGTGCCACGGCCTTTGTGTTGGTCACTCATGATCTGGCTTTGGCTTCACGGATGAGCCGTTGTTTGTTGTTAAAAGAGCAAGGGTTGCATCCGCTTCCTTAACGTTTTCTTTTTTGCCAAGGATTGGCTATGCCTGTTTTCTTTCTTCTTTCCGCGTTTGCTGTGGTGTTGGGTACGTTAATCCCGATCGAGCTTTATGCGGCTTTTCTTGGTGTGCTTTTGGCACTGCTTTTAATAAAAAGAGCGTGGCGCTGGCCGATGCTACTGCTGCTTTTTAGCCTAAGTTACGGGCAGTGGTGGTTGGATTGGGAGCTTGGCCACCGTTTGCCTTTGTATTTGGATAAAACTCAAGCCCAGCTGCAACTGCAAGTGCAGGAGGTGAAGCCGCGACCTTACGGCTGGACGATTTGGGCGCAGGTTCTGCCTGACAGCGCTTTGGCCGAGCAGGGCTTGCCTGCGTTGCGACGGGTGTCTTTAAACGGCTA
>JAYRHO010000047.1:0-3915 GCA_041907245.1 Saccharospirillaceae bacterium | reverse complement strand
CGAGTTTTTACAAAATGGCCAAGAAAATCTTACAAGAGAGCGATTTGGTTTTCCCCGATAAAAACGCGCAAATCCGCGCGCTATCGACGCGCGCCACCGAGCTTTCCAATGGCTATTTAAAAGAGCATTTGGAAAAGCTGCTCAATAAAGCCCCCCCAGAGCGCAAAATGGAGCATGGCATTCCTGTCAGCCCCTTGGCGGAGAAGCGCAAATTTTAAATTTCTTGGATTTTTTGGGCGTTTGGGATTGGCCGCCTTACGTTGAACCCATGCCCTTTTTCCCTCATGCCGACGTGCTGCGCTTGGATAAAATTCACCCTGAAATCTCAGGCAATAAGCCCTTGAAGCTGGCGGGTTTTGTGCAGGCGTTTAACCCCAAGACGCATCGCGCGCTCCTAAGTTTTGGCGGTGCGCACTCCAACCATTTGCATGCTCTGGCTTATGCCGCACGCAGTCTGAACATTCCTGCTTTTTTATTGGTACGCGGCTACGAGCACCTGCCGTTGACGCCGACCTTGCAAGACGGCCAAAACCTAGGCGCCAAGCTGGTATTTTTGGATAAAAAAACCTACGCCCGTCGTTACGAGCCTGAGTATTGGCAGGAGCTTGAGCAGCGCTATCAGGCTTTGGTTATACCCGAGGGCGGCGCAGGCGAGCTGGGTGAGCTTGGCTGCAAGCCCTTGGCGCAGGTGGCACAGCATTATGAAGAAGTGTGGCTGGCCTGCGGCAGTGGTACGACAGCTTTGGGCTTGGCCAAGGGCTTGGCGCAACTTCAGGCGCAAACGCAAGTCTGTGTGGTTAATGCCGTGGCTGATCAGGGGGAAAGGCGGCGCGCCTTTATAGAGCAGATGCCACAAAACGTGCGTTGGCGGCTGCTCGATGAGGCGCACTTGGGCGGTTTTGCTAAAATAACGCCCGAACTGCGCGCCACCATTGCGCGCTACGATGCCCAAGGCTTACCCTTAGACCCCGTTTACACCGCCAAGCTGTGCTTAGCTTATGAAAGCCAAGCCTCGACACGGAAAACTCTGCTGCTTCATACGGGCGGATTACAGGGCAGGCGCGCCTTAGCGCTCTAACCATTAGGATGACAAAGTGAAGACCTCCTCGAGTTTTATCTTGCTTAGCTCGTTATGTCTAAGCCCTTGGGCTTGGGCGCAGCCTTTTAGCTTTATGCAGGCGCAAGAGCATTTGTTTCAGGTATCGGATGCGCTGCATAGCGCCCAAAGCCAAGTCAGCCAAAAAGAGCAGCAAGAGCTGGCGTCACACAGCCTGTCTTACCCAGATATCTCCCTTGATGTAAAAGAAATGCGCTTCTCTAAGACCGTCGATCTGTCGCCCATCAAGGGCACTATGGGGCTGCTGCACCCTGGCGTGCCCATGCCCGAGCAGGAGCAAGTGGTGGATTGGCGCACGCGCCCGATTGTGACCGCCACCTTGCCGTTGTGGACGGGCGGCAAAATTCAGGCAGGCAAGGCCGCCGCCAAGGCCGCTGTTGCGCAAGCGCAGGCCAGCCAAGCGCGCACGGAACAGACCGAAATCACTCAGCTGGTGCAGGCGTATTTTGGCCAGCTCTTTACCCAAGAAGTCTTAACCGTTCGCCAAGATGTGCGCGATGGTTTGGCCGAACATTTAGAGCGCGCCATCAAGCTGGAAGCCAAGGGCTTTGCCACCAAGGCGCAGCGTTTGCAGGCGCAGGTGGCGGTGGATAACGCCGAGCGTGAACTGCGCAAGGCCAAAAATGATCTGGCTGGGGCGCAAGCGGCTTTGATGGGCTTGCTGCGTCAAGCTCAAGTGGTCGAGCCCAGCTCCAAGCTTTTTATGCACAGCCAGCCCTTGCCTGAGGTGACGCAGTTTTTACAAAGCTTGGGCGAACACCCAAGCTTAAAGCAGATAGAGGCATTGAAAGCGCAGGCGGATGAGCAAGTGCGCGCGCAAAAAGCCGATTTCATGCCGCAGTTTTACGCCTTTGGCCAATACGATTTGAAAAAAGAAGACGCCCTGCTTACCGAGTCCGACTGGGCTTTTGGTGTGGGCATGAAGCTGAGCCTGCTTTCTAACCACAACCGTTATCGCCAAGTGAAGGCGGCGCAAAGCCAAGGCGAGGGCGCGCAATACAGCCTGCAAGATGCCCAAGTCAAACTGAGCATTGCGGTGCAACAGGCGTGGTTTACCGCCGACAGCGCCCAGCAGCAATTTGCCTTGTTGGAAAGCGCGCTACAGAGTGCGCAGGAAAACCTGCGCTTGCAAGACTTATCCTTCCAAGCGGGACGAGCCACTTCCTTGGATGTCATCGACGCGCGTTTGCAGCTTGGTAAAGTGCGCATCGAACGCGCGCAAGCGGCGTGGCAATTTGATTTGGCCTTGGCGCAGCTGCTCGATGTCAGCGGCCAAAGCCAAAATTTCGTAACTTACCTGCAACAAGCGGACAAGGTGTTATAAATGAGCGTTTCAAAAAGTTGGGCTATTCGTGGGGCGATGGCGGCGGCTGTGGCCCTGTGTGCCTTGGGCTTGTATTTGGCTTTAGCGCCCAAGGCCAGTGTGATTCAAGGCATGGCGGATGCCGACAGTGTGAAAGTATCGGCCAAAATCAGCGCGCGCCTTGCCGAGCTTTATGTGCGTGAAGGCGCAAGCGTCAAAGCGGGCGAACCGCTGTTTCGCTTAGACAGCCCAGAGGTGGAGGCCAAGTATCAACAAGCCAAAGCCGTGGTCGATGCCGCCAGCGCTCAGGCCGATAAAGCCGATGCGGGTGCGCGCAGCGAGCAAATTCGCGCCGCCGAAGCCAACTATCAGCGCGCCAAAGCCGCCTCGGACATGGCACGCGCGACCGCAACACGCTTAGATGGGCTGTTTAACGACGGCGTGGTATCGCGCCAGCAACGCGATGAAGCCCTAGCACAGGCGCAAGCCTCCGAAGCCTTGACCGCCGCTGCCAAGGCGCAGCTCGATGAAGCCAAAAGCGGTGCGCGCAAGCAGGACAAAGCCACCGCCAATGCGCAACTGCGTCAAGCTGAGGGTGCGCTGGCCGAAGTCACCGCCGCACGCAATGAAACCCTAGGCACCGCGCCTGCCAATGGCGAAGTGAGCAAACGCTTGGCCGATGTCGGCGAGCTGGTTCCTGCGGGCTACCCTGTCTTTACCCTGGTGGATGTCGAGCGCATGTGGGCGTCCTTTGCCTTGCGTGAAGACCAGTTTGCAGGCATGGCCGAAGGTACAGAAATCTTGGCTGACATTCCCGCCTTAAAACTGAGCAAACAGCCTTTTAAAGTGTATTTCATCAGCCCTGCAGGGGATTTTGCCACCTGGCGCGCCACCAAGCAGTCGGTCGGCTACGACGTGCGCAGCTTTGAAGTACGCACTCGCCCCGTACAGCCCATTGCGGGCTTGCGCCCTGGCATGAGCGTGCTGTTTTACTGGCCTGCTTCATGAGTTTTGGGGCTGGGGTAGTACGCGCTTACCAAGACGAGTGGCAATTTTTGCAAGGCTCGTTTTGGGATAGGGCGCAGGTCAGCTGGATTCCGTGGCTGCTGCTTGGCATTTTGTGCGCCATTTTTGTGCAAGCCGTGCCGCGCGCTTTGCCTATTGTGGTGGTGGATTTAAGCCAAGGGACGATAAGCCGTGAGCTGGTGCGTAGCCTCAACAGCGCGCCTGCTTTAAACGTGGTGGCGGAAGTGCCCGAGCTCAATGACGCCTTTGCTTTGGTACGCAGCAATCAGGCGCAGGCGGTGGTGTATTTGCCTAGGCAAACCGATGCGCTGATTGCCAGCAACCAAAGCGCCACTATTACCGCCTTTTACAACGCCTCGATGAGCACCGCAGGGATGTCGGCCTATCGCGATATCGAAAGCACGGTGGCTTTTATGCAAAGTAAGCTCAGTGTGCAGTTCCAAGGTTTAAGCCTCGGGATGCAGGCGCT
>JAYRHO010000046.1:0-7164 GCA_041907245.1 Saccharospirillaceae bacterium | reverse complement strand
TTCGTGGTGGTGAACTTCAATACGCAGGCCGACGGATTTCATCGCCGCGCACATAGCGGCGCGCACGTCTTGCAGTGAATCCACAGGAGGCACGGGGAAGTAGCCGCCTTTTACGCGAGGACGATGGCCGCTGTTGCGTCCGTCTACTAGGCCGTTGGTGGCCCAAGCGCCTTCGTCGCTGTGAATTTCAAAGCTGACTTTGTTCATGCTGTTTTGCCATTCGATCGAGTCGAAAATAAAGAACTCGGGTTCAGGGCCAAAGAAAGCGGTGTCGGCGATGCCAGTGGATTTCAAATAGGCTTCGGCGCGACGAGCGATGGAGCGTGGGTCGCGGTCGTAGCCAACCAAAGTGCCAGGCTCCACCACGTCGCAGCGCACGATAATGGTCGGGTCAGCGGCGAAGGGATCGAGCACGGCGGTGCTGTCGTCGGGCAGCAGGGTCATGTCGGAGGCTTCGATGCCTTTCCAGCCGTGAATAGAGGAGCCGTCGAACATCTTGCCTTCTTCAAAGGCATCGGCGTCGAGGGTTTCGGCAGGGAAAGTCACATGGTGCTCTTTGCCCAGCGTGTCGGTGAAACGTAAGTCCACCCATTGTGCTTGGTGTTGTTTAACGAGTTCTTGAGTTTTGGATGACATAGCAAACCTCGAAAGTGAGTAGGAAACCATCAGAGGCTTGGCAACAACCGTGCCATAGTGAAAAACGCTATAAAATCAAAGGGTTATGCAAATGTAGCAAAAATGCCTTGCACCAAAACCGAGCACGCCAACACTCTTTACGCACTGTTTAAGTGCATGATTTGCAAGAGTGCTCAGCCGAGGTGCGGCGGCCTTGCAAGGAAAATATACCCAATAAGGACAGTTTCCATTTCCAATCATGGGGCAATGTCTATATAATGCGCGCCTAATTTTACCCAACGGTAATTTAGGTAACACGCTGAGATTCCCTCGTGCTGGTGCGTCTCGATCTCTCAACCTACGATTCTTGCCAGTGCGCATCGTACGGTCTCAGGCTTTACCTCGTGCCCCATCTCATTCTATCGAGGAAATAACCTTGTCTACGCCCGCCATTCTTGCATTAGAAGACGGCAGCATCTTCTTGGGTACCAGCATCGGTGCCGAAGGTCTGTCAACCGGGGAAGTGGTTTTTAATACCGCCATGACCGGATACCAAGAAATCCTGACCGATCCATCCTATTGCAAGCAGATGGTCACGCTGACTTACCCTCATATTGGCAACTATGGCGTCAACGCCGAAGACGCCGAAAGTAGCCAAGTTTGGGCGGCGGGTTTAATCATTCGTGATTTGCCCTTACTCGCCAGCAACTTCCGCAGCGAACAATCCCTAGGCGACTACCTAAAAGCCAATAATGTGGTGGGTATTGCCGAGATCGACACCCGCCGCCTTACCCGCGTCCTGCGTGAAAAAGGCAGCTTAAACGGCTGTATCATGGCAGGCGACAACGCCAACGCCGAAGAAGCACTCAAAGCCGCACGCAGCTTTGCAGGCCTCAAGGGTATGGACTTAGCCAAAGTGGTCAGCACCCAAAAAGCCTACTCTTGGAACATGGGCAGCTGGGCCTTGGGCAAAGGCTTTTTGCCTCTGGGCGAAGCCAAATTCAAAGTGGTGGCTTACGACTTCGGCGTGAAGCTCAATATCCTGCGTATGCTGGTGGACCGTGGCTGTGAGCTGACTGTTGTCCCTGCGCAAACGCCCGCCAGCGAAGTGTTGGCCATGAAGCCAGATGGCGTGTTCCTCTCCAACGGCCCTGGCGACCCCGAGCCTTGCGACTACGCCATCAAAGCCATCCAAGAAATCTTGCATGCCAACGTGCCTATTTTCGGTATCTGCTTGGGTCATCAGCTGTTGGCTTTGGCCAGCGGTGGTAAAACCATGAAGATGAAAAACGGCCACCACGGTGCCAACCACCCAGTGCAAAACCTCAGCGACGGCTCAGTGATGATCACCTCACAAAACCACGGTTTTGCCGCCGATGCCGACACCTTGCCCAGCACCTTAAAGGTGACGCAAATTTCGCTGTTCGACCGTACCGTTCAAGGTATGTGCCGCACCGACAAACCCGCCTTCAGCTTCCAGGGACACCCTGAAGCCAGCCCAGGCCCCAACGACGTCTCGCCCTTGTTCGATCAATTTATTGCGCTGATGACCACTTACAAAGCCCAGGGGAAGTAAAACCATGCCAAAACGTACCGACCTAAAAAGTATTCTGATTATTGGCGCAGGCCCCATTGTGATTGGTCAGGCTTGCGAGTTTGACTATTCAGGCGCACAAGCCTGTAAAGCCCTGCGCGAAGAAGGCTACCGCGTCATTCTGGTGAACTCCAACCCCGCCACCATCATGACCGACCCCGCCATGGCCGATGCCACCTACATCGAACCGATCACGCTGGAAGCCGTTACCAAAATCATCGAAAAAGAACGCCCCGATGCCATCCTGCCCACCATGGGCGGCCAAACCGCGCTGAACTGCGCGCTGGCACTGGAAAGCGCAGGCGTGCTGGCTAAGTACAAGGTGGAAATGATTGGCGCGAACGCCGACACCATCGACAAAGCCGAAGACCGTTCACGCTTTGTGCAAGCCATGAACAAAATCGGCCTTGAAAGCCCCCGCGCTGGCATCGCGCACAGCATGGAAGAAGCCTGGGCCGTACAAAAAGACTTGGGCTTTCCTGCCATCATTCGCCCCTCATTCACCATGGGCGGCTCTGGCGGCGGTATCGCTTACAACAAAGAAGAGTTTGAAGAAATCTGTCAGCGCGGCTTGGATATGTCGCCTACGCGCGAGCTTTTGATCGACGAATCCTTGATCGGCTGGAAAGAGTACGAAATGGAAGTGGTGCGTGACAAAAACGACAACTGCATCATCGTCTGCTCCATCGAAAACTTCGACCCCATGGGCGTGCACACGGGCGACTCCATCACCGTCGCGCCCGCGCAAACCCTGACCGACAAAGAATACCAAATCATGCGCAACGCCAGCATCGCGGTGCTGCGTGAAATTGGCGTGGAAACGGGTGGCTCGAACGTACAGTTTGGCATCAACCCCAAAGACGGCCGCATGGTGGTCATTGAAATGAACCCTCGCGTGTCTCGTTCTTCTGCTTTGGCTTCCAAAGCCACGGGCTTCCCCATTGCCAAAGTCGCGGCCAAGCTGGCGGTTGGTTACACCTTGGATGAGCTGGCCAACGACATCACAGGCGGTCAAACCCCTGCTTCGTTTGAGCCAAGCATCGACTACGTTGTGACCAAAATTCCCCGTTTCACCTTTGAAAAATTCCCCCAAGCCGATGCGCGTTTAACCACGCAGATGAAATCGGTCGGCGAAGTGATGGCCATTGGCCGTACCTTCCAAGAGTCTTTGCAAAAAGCCCTGCGCGGCTTAGAAGTGGGCGTATGCGGTTTGGATCCCAAGCTCGACCTCAGCCTGAGCGAAACCAAAGACAAGCTCATTTATGAGCTGAAAACCCCAGGTGCGGATCGTATTTGGTACATTGCCGACGCCATGCGTGCGGGCATGAGCCGCGAGGAAATTTTCAGCTACTGCGCCGTCGATCCTTGGTTCTTGGTGCAGATGGAAGAGCTGATTGCGCTGGAAAAACAAGTCGCGCAAATGGGCTTAAAAGACTTGGACGCCAAGCTGCTGTTTAAGCTCAAGCGCAAAGGCTTCTCCGATGCGCGCTTGGCGCAGCTGTTGGGCGTGAAAGAAGCGGTCGTGCGCAAGCATCGTCATAGCCTTGGTCTGCACCCTGTGTACAAGCGCGTCGATACCTGTGCCGCCGAGTTCGCCACCGACACCGCCTACATGTACTCCACCTACGAAGAAGAATGCGAAGCTCGCCCCACTTCTCGTGAAAAAATCATCGTGCTCGGTGGCGGCCCCAACCGCATCGGCCAAGGTATCGAATTCGACTACTGCTGCGTTCATGCCGCCCTTTCTGCCAAGGAAGAAGGCTATGAAGCCATTATGGTCAACTGCAACCCTGAAACCGTCTCCACCGACTACGACACCTCCGACCGTCTGTATTTCGAGCCTGTTACCCTCGAAGATGTGCTGGAAATTGTTCACAAAGAAAAACCCAAAGGCGTGATCGTGCAGTACGGTGGCCAAACACCGCTGAAACTGGCCGCAGAGCTGGAAGCCGCAGGCGTGCCCATCATCGGCACCAGCACCGACGCCATCGACCGCGCCGAAGACCGCGAACGCTTCCAGCAAATGATTCAGCGTTTGGGCTTGAAACAGCCCGTAAACGCTACCGTCACCTCAGCAGAGCAAGCGGTCGTGAAAGCCAATGAAATCGGCTACCCCTTAGTGGTTCGCCCCTCCTATGTGTTGGGTGGCCGCGCCATGGAAATCGTCGGCGATGAAAGCTCGCTGCGCCGCTACATGAAAGAAGCGGTAAAAGTTTCCAACGACTCCCCCGTACTGTTGGATCACTTCCTAGATCGCGCCATCGAGATCGATGTGGACGTGATCAGCGACGGCGAGCAAGTGGTCATCGGCGGCATCATGCAGCACATCGAACAAGCGGGTATCCACTCGGGCGACTCCGCCTGTTCTTTACCTGCTTACAGCCTGTCTAAAGACGTGCTCGAAGAAATTCGCCGCCAAGTGACCGTGATGGCAGAAGAGCTGGGCGTCATCGGCCTGATGAACACCCAATTGGCGCTGCAAGACGGCGTGGTTTATGTCATCGAAGTGAACCCGCGCGCCTCTCGTACCGTGCCTTTCGTCTCCAAAGCCATTGGCACCTCTTTGGCCTCGGTAGCGGCCAAAGTAATGATGGGCAGAAAGCTCTCTGAGCTGGGCTTCACCAAAGAAATCATCCCGCCCTATTTCAGCGTGAAAGAAGCGGTATTCCCCTTTGTGAAGTTCCCAGGTGTCGACCCCATCCTTGGGCCAGAAATGAAATCCACGGGCGAAGTGATGGGCGTGGGCAAAACCTTTGGCGAAGCCTTCTACAAATCCCAGCTTGGCGCAGGCGCAGTGCTGCCCACCTCGGGCGTAGCCTTTGTGTCTGTGCGTGATGCCGACAAAAAAGGCGTGGTGGCGGTGGCCAAAGGCTTGGTCGAGCTGGGCTTTAGCCTAGTTAGCACCTCGGGTACTTTGGCGGTACTGCGTGAAGCGGGTGTAGCGGCAACGCACATCAACAAAGTCACCGAAGGCCGCCCCCACATTGTGGACGTGATCAAAAACGGCGAAATCAGCCTGATTGTGAACACCACCGAAGGCAAGCAAGCGCTGGAGGACTCCTCATCCATCCGTCGTAGCGCGCTACGCCAAAAAGTGTACTACACCACTACTTTGGCGGGAGCCGAAGCCGTAGTCGAAGCCCTGCGCTCACCTGGCATCGCCGAAGTACACCGCCTGCAAGACCTCCACGCGATGATTCGCTAGATGTAAAACAGGCATAAAAACGGGCGCTACGGCGCCCTTTTTTGTTTCCGTCATCCTGCGCGAAGTCGCAGGATCCATCGGTTAGGCGTTGTGCGTGGGGCGTAGAGGCGCCCATTGGGCGCCATGTGGAGGCCATTGGCCTCCTCTACCGTTTCCGCATCCAGCGAATGTCACCCAGTAAATATCACTCTGCGCGCTCAACCCCAAGCGCCTAGCTATTTCTCCGCTGCGTAGCCTCCTGTTGTCATCGCGCCGATTAAATACACAGGGCTTTGCTTGCTGGCGAGGCGTTCTGTGATGGCCGCTTGCAGTTGCGTAAGCTCGGCATCACCAAGCCCAGCGCTGCCGTCGATGGCCAAGGCAAAATGAACGCTTTGAGTGTTTTCGTTGGCATCGACATCATCCCAAACCAACAGCACATGGCCTGCGCCTTGGGCTTTATTGGGGTCTGAAATCAGCGCTACTTCATTCTGAGCTTGAGTAAAAGGAGCATTGACGCTCAGATTTTTAAACACGCCCGCATCGGTAACGACGACAAGATTTTCTGCGCTGATATGGCGAGGAATATACAGCTCAGTTGGCGCATGACTGTTGCGGCCTTGCCAAGCTAGGAAAGCAAATTTGTTGTTGCGGAAGAATTCTTTTTCAGCAAATTGCCCCGCTAAACCAGCACGAATGCTGTGGTAAGACATGACCGAATTGGCACGATCAGGCACTAAGCCTTCATAAGCAAAATGTAAGGTGCGACCCTGCACCGCGCGAGGGTAAGCGCGCTCGACCAATTCCGCATGAATGTTGTAGCCCTGTGCGTAATTATTAATGACGGAAAAGTTTTCGTTATTCCACGCATCTTGCCCCGTTTTTAGCATGCTGGTGTTGCCGTTTTGATATTCGTAATGGTGATCGTAGTAATAATCCCATTGCCACTGCGCACCACTGACTAAGGGCGTATAAAAATCGACAAAACGATTTTTGCCATGCGTGCGATCGGATGACTCCATCGCCTGATAAGTGCCGTTGACGACGCGCTCGGTATCGGTATGCCCCCAGCCGTTTAGCCACATACCAAACTCGGATAAAAATACCGCCGTATTTAAAAAGCGCGCTTCATCACGAATTAAATCGAGATTTTCAAAATAGGCGGCATTGCGTGCAACGGATAAATTATTTACGCCCATGCGGGCTTGATCATAAAAATGCGGCGTAAATACAAAGCCATCGCCGGGTTTGTAATTTAAATAATGGCCGCCTGTAGCAGGTGCAACCGCACCCGTAATGGAACTCCAAAACACCATAGGTTCAGCAAAAACGGGCTTATCCAAAATGCCATTTTGATTTAACTGCGCGCGCACACGCTGGTAAAAAGGCCAGAGTAATTGGTTGTCAAACTGTGCGTAGCTCATAGCCCCAAGGCCGCCATCAAAAGGCTCGTTCAATGGCTCAAAGCCTAAAATATGTGCCCACTCATAAGCGGAAAGCTGGCTTTTTAAATACTGTGCTACCTGGCCAATTTGCCACACAAATTCGCTTTGCACATAGAGTAAGTTGGCGGCTAAATCTTCACCGTTACTTACGGCTTTTAAACCAAATTTTTGCTGAGTGTTACCTATTTTGCAGTCGTAAAGTTTTAATTTGCCGTTACTGTTTTGCAGGCATTTATTAAAATCCAGCGCGCTGTGCAGCAGGCCGTTGCTGCCTAAAATAAACTGCTGCGAGCGCGTACCATTGCATTTATATAATTGAATGCGCG
>JAYRHO010000045.1:0-2582 GCA_041907245.1 Saccharospirillaceae bacterium | reverse complement strand
GGCAATTGCCAGAAAAATAATGCCGCTGCCACACTGGCATAAATGCCTAAAATCCAAAAAATACTGTGCCAAGTGCCGTAAGCCAAGGCGATGGAGCCAAATACAGGGGCTAAAAGCGGCGCCATCATGGTAATCATCGAAATCATCGACAAGGTGCGTGCGACATCTAGGCCGCGAAATAAATCACGCACAATGGCCGCCGAGTTTACGACCGCCAGCCCACCGCCTAACGCCTGCAAAACACGCAGGCTAAGCAGCTCGTTGAGCGTGTCGGCTTGGGTAATTAAAAAACTGTTGGCAGCAAAAATACTGAGGCCAATCATCACCAAAGGGCGGCGGCCGAAACGATCGGACAGCGGGCCGCCGCTTAATTGCCCCAGCGCAAAACCGATTAAATAGGCGCTGATGGACAGCTCGGCAAAATGAATTTCTGTGCCTAAATCTTGGGCGATGGCGGCCATAGCAGGCAAGTTCATATCGACGGCAAGCGGGGAGATGGCGGTTAAAAATGCCAGCAACACAGGCAAAGGCAAAATAAGATAGCGCATGGTTGGCCTAGGAAAGAGGAAAGCCGTGCCATTATAGAGAAGCAGGCGCATAGGGGTAGTGGCGTTTTGTGAACAGACTGTGGCAAATGAGCGTGATTCCGTTACACTCACCAGATTTTAAAAATACGATGAGAGCAAGATGCAAAATTCGGTAAAACAAGGCGTGCTGTTGGTGAACCTGGGTACGCCCGATGCGCCTACGCCTTTGGCCGTTAGAAAATACTTGGCCGAATTTTTATGGGACAAGCGTGTGGTCGATGCGCCGCGCCCGCTGTGGTGGCTGATTTTACACGGCATTATTTTACGCACCCGCCCCAAGCGCGTGGCGCAGGCGTATCAAAGTATTTGGCAGGCCAATGGTTCGCCCTTACTGAGTATTTCCAAGGCGCAGCAGGCGGCGTTGCAGCAAGAATTGGGCTTGCCAGTGGCCTTGGCCATGACCTACGGCAATCCAAATCTGGCGCAAGCGTTGGCAGAGCTTAAAGCGCAGCAGGTCGAAGAAATTGTGCTGTTGCCGCTTTTTCCGCAGTACAGCGACAGCACCACGGCGGCGGTGTGGGATGCTTTAGCAAAAGTATTTGCGCGCACGCACGCACTGCCAAAATTGCATTTTATTCATAATTATCACGACCATCCGCTTTATATTCAGGCCTTAGCGCAATCGGTGCGCCGTTATTGGCAGGAGCATGGGCAGGGTGAAAAATTGCTGATGTCGTTTCACGGTATTCCAGAGCGTTATGAAGACCGTGGCGACCCCTATCCTAGCCAATGCCGTACTACGGCCAGCTTGCTGGCACAAGAATTGGGTTTGAGTGCTAAGCAGTGGCTCTGTACTTTTCAGTCGCGCTTTGGTCGTGAACCCTGGGTGAAGCCCTACACCGATTGCACTTTGGCCGAGCTGGCACAAGAAGGTGTGGCGCGCATGGATGTGATTAGCCCTGCTTTTGCCGCCGATTGTTTGGAAACCTTAGAGGAATTAAAAGTGGAAAATCGTGCGCATTTTTTACACGCTGGTGGTAAGGATTACCATTACATTTCTTGTTTAAATACCAACCCAGAGCACATTGCGCTTTTGGCTGCGCTGGTACGTCAATCCCTATCCCGCTAAGAGAGAAAATTATGTCTGAACGCGTGTTATACGAAGTAAAAGATCACCTTGCTTATGTTTGGCTTAATCGTCCTGAAAAACTCAATGGTTTGGATATGGCTATGTTCCATGAGGTGGTGGAAACAGCAAAAAAAATTCGCAAAAATAAAAATATTCGTGCCGTTATATTGGCGGCCAAAGGGCCATCATTTTGTGCGGGCTTGGATTTTCAGGCGGTCAGTAAAAACCCCAGTATGATTGCCAAAGTATTTTTAAAATGGCCGTGGACGAAACAAAATTTAGCGCAAAAAATAGCGCATTGTTTTCGTGATTTGCCCGTGCCAGTTATTTGCGCTATTCAAGGAAATTGTTTTGGTGGTGGTATGCAAATGGCGCTGGCCTGTGATTATCGTATTGCCACACCCGATGCCAATTTATCCATTATGGAAATTAAATGGGGTTTAATTCCTGATATGAGTGGCACAGTAACACTATCGCGTTTAACGCGTGTGGATATTGCTACCGAGCTGACCATGACGGGGCGTCAGTTTCCAGCCACAGAGGGTTTTGAATACGGGCTGATTAGTAAGCTGGCGCAAGACCCGGTGGCAGAGGCCGAAAAATTGGCTCTGGTTATTGCCAGTAAATCACCCGATGCCATTGCTGCCGCCAAACAGCTCTTTAAGAAAACGTGGAAGGCGGATACGTGGAAGGCCTTGCGCGTGGAACGTTGGATTCAAGCGCGACTGTTGGGGCGTAAAAACCAAGTGATTGCGATGAAAAATGGTTTGGCGGGCAAAGGGGCAGAACCTAAGCCTTTTAAAAACCGCACTTTTTAATGCTTGCGCGCTAAGCCCTTGTATTTAATCGAATAACAGGGTAATTTCTCGCCATTGTTTGGATCGGTCGTTTGGCGGTACTTCGGTTTTATTTGTTAAGAAGTATCT
>JAYRHO010000044.1:0-3233 GCA_041907245.1 Saccharospirillaceae bacterium | reverse complement strand
GGCCTCCATCACCACATTTAAGCGCCCTAGCGCACTGGCCAGCGCTCCTTCTGAACCCGCCAGCTGCTGCATAGCTTGACCGCCACCTAGGCCGTTTACTTGGCCTGCGGCGGCTTTTAGCCCTGCCATGGCTTGATTACGCGCCGCAATCACCGCCTCCAAGGTTTCACGCTCGTGGGTTAAATAGGCTTTGGCGGTTTCCACTAAATTAGGGATAAGGTCGTAGCGACGTTTAAGCTGCACTTCGATTTGGGCAAAGGCATTTTGATAACGATTTTTAAAGCTGACGAGTTTGTTGTAGATGCTGATCAGTAAAAACACGACCAGAACCAAACCAACGAGCAGCACAATACTGACTGGAGACATAGATATTTCCTTTGTTATTTGAAAGGGAATGATTTTAACCCTGCGTAAAATGCCGCTATAATCAGCGCCGCTTAACGCTCCCGTGATAGCTTATAAGAGGACAGCCCTGTGAAACAACTCAAAGCCCTATTTATTATCCTGACCGCCTTCGCTGCAAGCCATGTTATGGCAGATGAAGCTCAGGACGCAAAAAATGCCAAAATCGCCCAACGTATCAAACCCGTTGCGACTGTTTGCGCTTCCGCTGAATGCGCAGGTGGCGCTGCCGCCAGTGCCGCACCTGTTGCCGCTGCCGCACGCTCTGGCGAAGAAGTTTATAACTCAGCCTGCGCCGCTTGCCACAGCATTGGCGTCGCTGGCGCACCCAAAAAAGGCGACAGCGCCGCCTGGAAGCCTCGTATGGCTCAGGGTGAAAGCACTGTGCTAAGCCATGCCATCAACGGCTTAAATGCTATGCCTCCTAAAGGCACTTGCGCCAACTGCTCCGACGACGAGCTGCTGGCTGCTATCCATTTTATGGCTGGCAAATAAGTTATTTGATCCAAAACAAAGCCGCGCGCAAGTGCGGCTTTTTTTATTATTTTTTTTTGGCAAACTGGCATAACTAAAAAGCTTGGCTATAAGTTTTATGCTCAAAAAATAGCTCGATGGGAGACCGCTATGGCAGACGATGATCTCGACTACCAAGATGATGATTTTGAAGAAGAAACCGAGGACAGCGTAGAAGACGCTGAAGACGAAGAAGGCGCGGGCACAGGTTCTAGCACCAGCAGCCGCGCGCGCACTGAATCGGCTGAAGAACTGGCCGAAGCCGCCGCTTCTGCCCATTCGGCTTTAGCAGCTCGTAATAAAATGCGTGAGGCCATGCAATCGGAAGTGGAGGCTTTCCTCGCTCGTGGTGGCAAGATCCAACAAATCGACGACAACGTCATGGCGGATCCACCCAAAAAGCCTTCATCCAACTACGGCAGCCAACCCATTTAGCCGCCCATAAAAAAACCGCAGCGATGCGGTTTTTTTATTTTGTTTCGCCACCGCCGCAAGACAAGGTTTCCTGTCTTGCTGCGCGCTAAAGCTTAGAGCTGACCTTTTTCGTAACGCTGGAACATGGCTTCCAAAGACAGCACTTTAATCTTGTCGGCATGGCCTGCGGTGCCAAAGGCTTCGTAGCGAGCAATACAAACATCACGCATGGCTTTGATGGATTCGGCAAAGTATTTGCGTGGGTCAAACTCGGCGGGGTTTTTCGCCATAAAGCGACGAATAGAACCCGTAGAAGCCAAACGCAGGTCGGTGTCGATATTCACCTTGCGCACGCCGTGCTTGATGCCCTCAACGATTTGCTCCACAGGCACGCCGTAGGTTTCGGGGATTTCGCCACCAAACTCGTTGATGATCGCCAGCCATTCTTGGGGCACCGAAGATGAGCCGTGCATCACCAAGTGGGTGTTCGGAATGCGTGCGTGAATTTCTTTAATACGGCCAATGGACAGCGTGTCGCCTGTTGGTGGCTTGGTGAATTTGTACGCGCCGTGAGAAGTACCGCAGGCAATGGCCAAGGCATCCACACCCGTTTTGGCGACGAAGTCAGCGGCTTCTTCGGGGTCGGTCAGCATTTGGTCGTGGGTCAGCACGCAGTCCGCACCGATACCGTCTTCTTCGCCTGCACTGCCTGTTTCCAATGAACCCAAGCAGCCCAGCTCACCTTCCACAGAAACACCGCAAGCGTGCGCCATTTCTACGGTACGGCGGGTGACATCGACGTTGTATTCATAAGTGGTGGGAGTTTTGCCGTCTGTGCCTAAAGAGCCGTCCATCATCACCGAGCTAAAGCCCAGCTGAATAGAACGCTGGCACACCGAAGGCGAAGTGCCGTGGTCTTGGTGCATGCACACAGGAATGTGTGGAAACTCCTCAATCGCGGCCAAAATCAGGTGACGCAAGAAAGGCGCACCCGCGTATTTGCGCGCACCCGCCGAGGCTTGCACGATCACGGGCGAGTTGGTTTTATCCGCTGCTTCCATGATGGCGCGCATTTGTTCTAGGTTGTTGACGTTAAAAGCGGGCACGCCGTAGCCGTATTCGGCGGCGTGATCCAGCAATTGACGCATGCTGATTAAGGCCATTTCAAATTCCTCTTGTTTAATAATTTTTCGTTCTGAGTTGGGAGCTGGGCGTTAATCGTGTTTTCGTTTTTTACAGACGCGCAGATCGCCCAGCGCCCAATATTATTTCGCGCGCTGTTGCAGTACTTCCACCGCTGGCAGCACTTTGCCTTCCACAAACTCTAAAAACGCACCGCCGCCGGTAGAGATGTAAGAGATCTGTTCGGCCACGCCGTATTTGTCGATGGCCGCCAAGGTATCGCCACCGCCTGCGATAGAAAACGCGTCGCTTTGAGCAATAGCCAAAGACAGCTCTTTAGTGCCGTTGCCGAAGCTGTCCACTTCAAACACGCCGACAGGGCCGTTCCATAAAATGGTTTTCGCGGCTTTAAGCATGTCGGCAAATTGTTTGGCGGTTTGTGGGCCGACGTCCAAAATCATGTCGTTATCGCCTACATCCGCTACTTTTTTCACTACGGGCTTGGCCGCAGCCACAAAGGCCATAAAGTCTTCAATAGGAGCCGTCACTTCCGCCACTACGACATCCACAGGCAGAGGCACATTAACCTTGGCGGCAATGGCTTTGGCAGTGTCGATCAGATCGTGCTCGCACAAAGACTTGCCGACGTTAAAGCCCGCTGCGGCCAAGAAGGTATTGGCAATACCGCCACCAACAATCAACTGGTCACAAATAGTTGATAGTGAGTTAAGCACGTCAAGCTTGGTTGACACTTTGGAGCCAGCAACAATAGCCACCATGGG
>JAYRHO010000043.1:0-3012 GCA_041907245.1 Saccharospirillaceae bacterium | reverse complement strand
TTATCCGCCGCCACCATCCGCTGGTATCAGCGCCTAGGCATCCATATCTGCGAAGGCTGGGGTATGTCGGAAAGCAACGGCCTAGGCACAGTCAGCTACCCGTTTCGGGACGATAAAGTCGGCAGCATCGGTCGCCCGCAAAACCCGCAAGGTGTACGTATTTCCGCAGAAGGCGAAATTCAGGTCAAAGGCGATAACCTGATGAAAGAGTATTACAAAGATCCCGAACAAACCGCCGCCGCTTACACCGACGACGGCTGGTTTAAAACCGGCGACAAAGGCAGCATCGACAGCGAAGGCTACATTCGCATCACTGGTAGGCTAAAAGAGATTTTCAAAACCGCCAAAGGCAAATACGTCGCCCCCGTGCCCATCGAAGCCCTGCTGATGGAAAACTCCTTTATCGAGCAGGTCTGCGTCACAGGCAACAACCTCAAACAACCCATTGCTCTGGTGGTGCTCGCCCCTGAAGCGCAGCAGATTGAACGTGCGCAGCTTAGCGCCAGCCTAGAGCACACCTTGGACGCCGTGAATGCTCGCCTTGAAAGCCACGAGCTGCTTGATGCACTCGTGATAGTGAAAGACAGCTGGAGTGCCGAAAACGGCCTGCTGACACCCACGCTAAAAATCAAACGCAGCGAAGTGGAAAACGCCTACCAAGCGCTGATAAACCAAGCTCATAATCAGCGTATTCAATTTGCTTAAAAGCAGTCATCCGTCATCTCTAAGCGCCGCCAGGCGCTTTAGATTGACACCATTACTTTTCTAAAAAATAGAATAAAGCCAGCGATTTTTTGCGATTTTCTTCTAAATAATTAAAAGGATAATGGCGCTCATTGTTACTTCCCCCCACTTTGAGGAACTTTCTATGAGCGCTATCGAACTCTTTAAAAAACGCCGCACCCAATACGCTTTGGGCAAAAACATCGCACTGAGCAAAGCCGAGCTGGAAACCTTGGTACAAGACACCGTGCGCGAAACCCCCTCCGCCTTTAACTCCCAAAGCTCACGCGTGGTCATTCTGTTTGGCGACGAAAGCCAAAAACTTTGGGATACCGTAAAAGACACTTTGCGCCCACTGGTAACCGCCGACCAGTTCCCCACCACCGCCGCCAAAATCGACAGTTTTGCCGCAGGTGCAGGTACGATTTTGTTTTTTGAAGACCAAGATGTAATCAAAGGCCTGCAAGAACAGTTCGCCCTTTATGCCGACAAATTCCCCGTGTTCTCCGCCAACTCCGCAGGCATGGCACAGTTTGCAGTGTGGACAGATTTGGCCAACGCCAACATTGGCGCCAGCCTTCAGCACTACAACCCCTTAATCGACAACGCCGTGCGTGAAATGTGGAACTTGCCCGTAAGCTGGGCGCTGTCTGCGCAAATGCCCTTTGGCTCCAACGAACAAAGCGCCAGTGCCAAGCAATACATCGATGACGAAGTGCGCTTTCGCACCTTTGGCTAAGGCTCGTTAACACCGCTGTGGCAGGGGCTGGGTTTTTTAACCCCAGCCACAGCAGTTCCCATAAAGTGGCTATACTCCAAGCGTTTTCGTTTTTGCTGACTTTATTTCTATGATCAAAAAAATCCCCATCGAAAAGCTGCGCCCAGGCATGTTTGTGCACGACCTAAACTGCGACTGGATCGTGCATCATCAGTATCAAAAACAAGGCCGCATTCCCGACCAAGCCACGGTCGAACAAATCAAAAGCCGAGGCATCACGGAACTTTATATCGACCCAAGCAAAGGCTTGGATGTCGCCGATGCCACCACCATCGTGGAAGCCGACGCTCAAAACCAAGCCTTGCTTGAAAAAGCAGGCGACCAAAAGCCCGACTCAGGCGCCAAAACCAGCGTACAAGAAGAGCTGCTGCGCGCAAAAAATCTCCACAATCAAGCCATTTCCTTGGTTAAAACGGTACTGCACGACGTCAAGCTCGATCGCCCGATTGATGTCGAAGTCTTTAATAATTTGACCGATGGCATGGTGGACTCGGTACTGCGCAACCACAACGCCCTCGCCTGCCTTGGCCGCATTCGCGAAAAAGACAACTACCTGCTTGAGCACTCCATAAACCTTGCGGTGCTGATGGGCATTTTTGCCAAAAGCATGAAAATCGACCGCAGTATCATGCACCAAGTAGTGATCGGCGCCATGCTGCACGACATTGGCAAGGTGATGGTTCCAGATACCGTCTTACATAAGCCTGGCAAGCTCACCGACGACGAATTTAAGCAGATGAAACAGCATGTGGTTTTTAGCCGCGAGCTGCTGAAGAAAACCCCAGGCATTGCCGAGCTGACCGTCAAGGTAGCCGCGCAACACCACGAGCGCATTGACGGCTCTGGCTACCCCGAAGGCCTGCACGACTGCGACATTTGCCGCGAAGGGAAAATGTGCGCCATCGCCGATGTCTACGACGCCATTACCGCCGATCGCGTTTATCACAAAGCCTTACCGCCGACGCAAGCACTTAAAAAACTACTGGAATGGGGCGGCACACATTTGGATCAAGAGCTGGTGCACCGTTTTATTCGAGCCGTGGGCATCTACCCTGTTGGCTCTTTGGTAAAACTCAAAAGCCAACGCCTTGCCCTGGTAATGGAACCGTCGGAATCTCAGCAGCGCCAGCCTTTGGTGAAAGTCATCTACAACGCCAAAAGCAGGCACTACCTGCCCGTCGAAATGCTGGATTTAAGCCGCCCCAGCAACACCGATGAAATCGAACAAGCCGTCGCCCCAGAAGACTACGGCATACGCTTGGGTGACTTTTTAAATTAATTCCCCGACGCTTTGTGTTCGGCCTCGGCGTGGCGCATGGTAGTCAGTAAATCCTGCATACGGCTGACCTGCAAAGACAGCGCGGAGCTGGCGGCCACTTCAGGCGATGTCGGTACGGGGCTTTTAAGCTGATGGTAGTTGGCAATGGCGCGCAGGAAGCTGTCAAAAGGTTTTACCTTGCCCATTTTCAGTACTGCAATACGCGCAACGCATTTGGCATGCAAACGCCCTT
>JAYRHO010000042.1:0-9810 GCA_041907245.1 Saccharospirillaceae bacterium | reverse complement strand
GCAAACACTTAGACGAATTTCGTACTTAAAACTTATGCTTGAGCATCTTTCCCATTTTTTTACTCAGCCGCCTGCGGACATGCCGCGTGCGCTTGGCCACTACCAAACCAGCCTCGTGGTGCTTTCGGTCGTAGTTGCCGCAGCACTGTCTTGGCTGGCACTGCAAATGGCCGATATCGCCCAACGCACCAGCGATAAAAAACACCGTCAAGCCACCTTAATTGCAGGCTCGGTTGCCTTGGGCTGTGGTATTTGGACCATGCATTTTATTGGCATGTTTGCCTATCAGCTGCCCGCCCCTTGGCGCTACCAAGGCACGCTGACACTGCTTTCTATGCTGCCTGCTTTGCTTGCAGCTTGGGCCGCATTGCGCATGTTAATTCGCAAAGAACTGACCCGCATACAGCTGCTAGGCAGTGGTTTTATACTCGGGGCGGGCATCGGCACTATGCACTATGGCGGTATGCTCGCCATCGAAACGCCGCTCTATATGCAACACGACCTTTGGCTATTTTTACTTTCGATTGTCGTAGCTGTTGCTCTAGGCACGCTGGCCATTGGTGTGCGTTTTGGCTTGGCAAAACTGGCGCTGTCAAAAAATAGCCGCTTTTGGTTAAGCGGTCTAATTATGGGCAGCGCCATTGCTGGCATGCACTACACCGCCATGGCCGCTGTGCGTTTTTATGGTGAAACCAGCGCACCAAACTCAGGCTATGTGATTAATCATTTTATTTTGGCTCTGGGCGTAGCCTCCCTTGCCGTCACCATCGCCATGACCACGACGGCGCTTAATGGTTTGTTTTTATCGCGCAATCTGAATCAAAAAATTATCTCTAGCCGCAAGCGTCTTGCCACCATTCTAGATACCGCCGATGACGGCATAATTACCATCAACCAGCTCGGCCTTGTTCAAGAATTTAATCGTGCCGCCGAGCGTTTGTTTGGCTATCAGGCCAGCGAAGTATTGGGTAAAAACATCAATATTTTAATGCCCGAGCCTTATCATTCTCAGCATGATGGCCATCTGGCCAAATACAGCAAAACACGCAAAGCCCATCTTATCGGAGTCGGTGCTGAAGTCCCTGGCAAACGTAAAGATGGTTCTATTGTGCCCTTACGCATTTCTGTTGGCGAAGTTGAAACCGAAGACGGCCGCCTTTATGTCGGCGTGCTATCGGATATCAGCACGCGCAAAGAATTAGAAAAATCTCTGCGCGAAGCGGTCAAAAAAGCCGAACTAGCCGCACAGTCAAAAATGCATTTTTTAGCCAATATGAGCCACGAGATTCGCACGCCGATGAACGCCATCATTGGTTTTACTGAACTTATTTTGCAAGGTGAATTAAATGATAAACAGCGCGAGCACTTGCACATTATTCGCCAGTCTTCGCGCTCTTTGTTGGGGCTATTAAACGATATTCTCGACACCTCTAAACTTGAAAACGGCAAAATTGAGCTTGAAAACACCAGTTTTTCTTTAAAATCTTTGGCCGAGCAACTGCAAAATACCCTTGGCATTAACGCACAGAAAAAACACATTCAGCTTGAAAGCCAGTATGCACAAAATACCCCAGAGTTTTTCCGTGGTGATGCGCTGCGCTTGCTGCAAGTACTTACTAATTTAGTCGGCAACGCCATCAAGTTTACCGAGCAAGGTCAAGTGACTGTGCATTATGACTACGAACAAAACCTGCTGAAAATTCGTATCCAAGATACAGGTATTGGCATGAGCGCCGCGCAGGTAGAAAAAATCTTTGAACCCTTTACGCAAGCCGACGCCTCCATCAGCCGCCGTTTTGGTGGCACAGGGCTGGGCACGACCATTGCCAATCAACTGGTGCAAGCGATGGGTGGCAGTATCGAAGTGCGCAGTGAACTGAAAAAAGGCTCGGAGTTTTGCGTTACCTTGCCATTAGAAATTGGCGAAGCAGTTCAAACTACGAATATAAAAACAGAGGTCAATTTACCCTCTCTGCGTATTTTATTTGCCGATGATGTCGAACAAAATCGAGAACTACTGCGCTTTATTTTAGAAAAAAGAAATCATAAAGTTACGACCGCAAGCAACGGTGAAGAAATAATAAAATATTTTATGGCGGAGCATTTCGACCTAGTGTTAATGGACGTACACATGCCCGTTTTGGATGGCCTGCAAGCTACAAAATCCATTCGCGCCTTTGAACGAAAAGAACAACGCCAAGCCACACCCATTATTGCGCTTACCGCCAGCGTTATAATTGAAGACCGCAAGCAAACACAAGAGGCAGGCATGAATGGCTTTGCCGTTAAACCCATTGAAACCGCCGCCTTATTTGCAGAAATAGCACGAGTATTAGGCTACCAAACTCAAGCCATCATTCAATCAGACGAAAACGAAAGCAGCCTCGATTGGCAGCGCGGCGAAAGCCTATGGGGCAGTCGTGAAGCCCTACAAAAACAAATTCAAATCTTTCTTGCCGACTACCCACAAAAATACTCCGCGTTACAACTGCATAGCAGCGATAACACCAACGAAACGATACGCGCACAAGCGCACAGCTTAAAAGGTGTGGCGGGTAATTTAGCCCTATTAAAATTGAGCCGTTATGCGGGCGAAATCGAAAATCAAATTAAAAATAACCCAAGCGCAGATTTAAACTCTTTAAAAGAAAATCTTGCGCAAGAGTGGCAGCACCTTCAAAAACTAGCTGAACGCTTTTTAGAAGAACAAGCCAGCCTAGAACCACAAAAAACACCTTTAGATAAAAGCTTATTAACAAAACTTTTAGAAAAACTGCAACACAACGAATTAGACGAAAAACTGATTCAAACTGTTTTACCCAGCCTAAGTGCAGAGCAAGCGCAAGCGCTACAACAAAGCTTCGAAGCCTTTGATTTTAAAACAGCGCAGCAACTACTAAGCGAATGGCTAGAAAAATAAAAAGGATAAAAAAATGCATAGAGTAGAAAAGCAAAAAACACTGTTACTGGTCGATGACGAAGCCACCAACCTACAAGTGCTGCGCCACACTCTGCAAGATAACTACCGTTTGCTTTTTGCCAAAGAAGGAAAAACGGCGCTGGAGCTTGCCCGGGCCGAGCAGCCCGATTTAATTTTGCTCGATATTATGATGCCCGAAATATCGGGCTACGAAGTTTGCACCCAGCTGAGAGCGCAAGACAAAACTCGCTTTATTCCCGTGATTTTTATTACCGCACTGAGCGACAGCGCCGACGAAGAAAAAGGCTTCGATTTAGGTGCAGTGGATTACATTACCAAACCCTTTAGCCCAAGCGTTGTAAAAGCGCGCGTACATACACACTTATCCTTGGTGCAGGCCGAAGAAGTGCTGGACACACGCCTAAAAATTATTCAAAGCCTAGGTCGTGCGGCGGAATATCGCGACAACGAAACGGGTATGCACGTTGTGCGCATTAGCCATCATGCCAAACGCTTGGCGCTGCAAGCAGGCTACAGCGAAGACGCCGCCCAAGAATTATTTAATGCCGCGCCCATGCACGACGTCGGCAAAATTGGCATTACCGATTCGATTTTATTAAAGCCCGGTAGCTTCGAGCCAGACGAATGGGCCATCATGAGAAAACACACAGAAATTGGCGCGCAAATTATTGGTGACCACCGCTCGCCGTTATTGCAACTGGCTGCCACCCTTGCCCGCAGTCATCACGAAAAATACAACGGCAAAGGCTACCCACAAGGGCTAAAAGGTGAAGAAATTCCGCATCAGGTACGCATTTTAAGCTTGGTCGATGTCTTCGATGCCCTGCTCAGTACGCGCCCCTACAAACAGCCTTGGCCTTTGAGCGATGCACTGGCATTAATCAAAAAAGAACGCGGCGAACATTTCGACCCCGAACTGGTGGATTTATTTTTAGCCGATATCGCCGCGCACTTGGACATACAAAAACAATTTGCCGATAACCAGCCTTTGGTGAAATAACCCATCGCCGCTATTTATTCAGCTACATTGGAATTTTCATAAATAGTGGCTTTGTTTTGCATTTGCACATACTCATTTTTTAAGCGCACATAATTTTGCGCGCTGTAAGTAAAAAACTCACGCTCGGCTGCGGTAATGGCTCGCTGTTTTTTGGCTGGGCTGCCTGCATAAACAAAGCCGCTTTCTAAGCGTTTGCCTGGGGGCACTAAACTGCCCGCGCCTAAAATCACTTCATCTTCGATGATTGCGCCGTCCATCACACAGGCTTTCATGCCAATCAACACGCGGTTGCCAATGGTGCAGCCATGCAGCATGGCCTGATGGCCGACTGTAACATCCTCGCCCAAGGTCAGAGCAAAACCTTCGGGGTTGTATTTAGAGGCATGAGTAATATGCAGCACCGCACCGTCTTGCACGCTGGTGCGCGCACCAATACGAATGCGCTGCATGTCGCCGCGTATCACCGCCACAGGCCAAACCGAACAATCCTCGCCCAGCTCCACCTGACCAATTACCACGGCGGATTCATCAACAAACACACCCTGCGCCAGCGCAGGAAAATAATTTTGATACGGGCGTAAGGTCATTATTTTCTCGATAAAAGCGCGCGCTCGGCCGCAAGTAATTCTTGGTAGCGCTCAAACAAAAAGGCGACGCGCTCGGCCTCGGTAGCGAAGGATTTTTTGCCTTTGTGCTGTTCCAAATACGCGGCATCAACGGCTTTGTCTAAGGCTTGATGAGCTTTAAGCAGTACGGGCGGCATGGTCAGTGGGTCGTAGAGGTCGGCTAGGCTGGAATCAGGAAATTGTGCACGGGCATCCAGTACGGCTTGGGCGGCGGTTTCGATTTTTTGGGTATGAGCTTCGCTTGGATTTTCTGGCCAAGGGAAGTTGTTGTAAACAATCTTCGCAGAATAGCGATAGCGGCTTTCGAGGCGGCCTGCAACGGTGCGCATCCAAGCGTTGTGCATGGTGCTGGTTAATACGCCAAAGTGATAAAGCGTGGCATCGGGTACAGTGTTTACAAGATTGCTAACAATTACGTCCTTGCTCAAATAACCATAGGGTACATAGTATCTATTTTCAGACGACACGCTTGGTATCAATAAATAGTCGGCATCTGGCTGTCTAATTTTTTGAAATAATGTTGGTGTTGCTGCATCTGAGCGAGTGGTTTTATCCGTGCTCGCCAATCGCATTTGTTTGACCGCTTCAACACGCGCCAACACTTTAGGCATGGCTCTTAATTCTTGCGGAGGGCAATCCACTAACCACAAGCAATAACGCATTTTGTTATTGATAAACTCCTCTGCGCCCACAAATTGGCGGATATATTTTTCAGCGTTAGGTTCTTCGGTAATAAGCTGTATTTTTTCATCTTCGCTTAATATCAAATGACCGCCGTCGGTGGGCTTGCTGCCATTGACCATTTCGGCAATATCACAGATTGGTTTTGTTCTGGAATCAACAATTAAAGCAGGCGCATCAATTAAATAAGGATTGATATTCTTCACCGCTATTTCCTGCGGCTCGCCTTTAATATCTTCGTAAGCAAACAAGGTTTTCTTATCAGTATCGTGCAGCGCAAAACCAATAATCACGCAATGTACAGCGGCCTTGCCTTTGGCTTCGTTGCTCCAAGAAAAGGTTCGGTGAGCAAAGTGAATCTGCACACCCGCATTTAATAACGCAGGCCATAAAATCGCCACTTGCTCGCCCTGAGTAATGGAGTTGGTGGATACCAAGGCGGTTTTAATTTTATGGTTGTGCTGCATCATGGCGGTGGCTTTGTAGTGCCAAGCGGTGACAAAATCGAGGCTTTTATATAAACGCACTGGCTCCATATTGGCAGTATTAGTGAACACTTGCTCTAGGTCTGCGTCTTGTTCTTTGCTGCGATAATTTTTACCAATAAACGGCGGATTACCAATAATGTAACTGAGCTTTTCAGGCGCAATGACCTCGCTCCATTCAAGCTGCAAAGCATTGCCATGCACAATAGTACCGCGTGCTTTAAGTGGAATACGCGCGAAGTAGTTACCAAATTCTTCCGACACGGCCAAGTTCATTTGGTGGTCCATCAGCCACAGCGCGACTTGCGCAATTTGCGCGGGAAACTCTTCAATTTCGATGCCGAAAAACTGGTCTACGTTAATTTGAATCAGGCTGCTGACATCCAGCGCCATTTGCCCGTCGTTTTTGCTGCTGGCGCGCAAGACTTCCAGCTCCAATAAACGCAGTTCGCGGTAGGCAATGACTAAGAAGTTACCGCAGCCGCAGGCGGGGTCGAAAAAGGTTAGGCTGCGTAATTTCGTATGAAATTCTGCCAGCTTGCGCGCGTTGGTTTTAGCGCGTTCAAACTCTGCCCACAGCTCGTCTAAAAATAACGGCTTAATCAGTTTTAAGATATTGGCTTCGCTGGTGTAGTGCGCGCCCAAATTACGCCGTGCGGTTTTATCCATAATGGATTGAAACAGCGAGCCAAAAATCGCCGGCGAAATGCGGCTCCAGTCCAACGCGCAGCAATCGAGCAGGCTTTGGCGCATGGCGCTGTCGAAGCTGGCGGTGCGCAACGTTTCTTCAAAAAGCTGGCCGTTAATGTAGGGAAAGGCCGCGAGCTGTTCATCGAGGTTTTTAAAGCGCTGCTCGGTGGGCGTGTTTAATACTTCAAATAATGTATGCAGGCGGCTGGCGAGGTCGCTGCCGTCTTCGCTGGTGCGTTCTTCGAGGTAATTTTGAAATTGTTGGCGCTCAAAAATGCCGGTGTCTTCGGCAAAGAGGCAAAACAATAAGCGCACCAAATGCACTTCAAGATTGTGGCCGCTGTAACCAATTTCCAGCAGGCGGTCGTGCAGCTTGCCCATGCGTTCGGCGGCTTCGATATTTACCGGGTCTTGCTCTTGGATTTTGTGGGTTTGGTAGCCCGCAATAAAAGCAAAGCGGTGAATATGCTGGTGCAGCTCGGCCAGAGTAAATTCAAACTCTTCGTTTTCTTCTAAATCGTACAGGCGAAAACGGGCGAAGTCGGATACCAGTACATAACGTGGCAGTTCGTGCTCTTTTAAACCGGGGAAATAATCCAGTGCTTGGCTGTGGGCTTTGTCTAAATCGCGGCCACGAGATTTATGCTCGACCAGTAGCACACCTTTCCAAAACAGGTCGATAAAGCCTTGCTTATCGCCGAGTTTTTTTACTGGCAATTCAAAGCTTGCGACACGGCGGCGGCTGATGCCAAAGACATGAAAAAATCCATCCCAAAAGCTTTTGGCCTCGGCATCTTCGGAGGCCTCATCCTGCCATTCGTTGCTAAAGGCGAGGGCGCGAGATTTGATTTCATTCCAAGACAGCGGCACAGCGATTCCCTTTTAAGGCATGGTGGGGCTGGGATTATGACGGTTTTCAAATTGAAGGCAACGCTGGCAAAAGCGGCTTTTTTCGCCGCCCTTATTTAAAAACCTACGCATCAGCCCCATAGTTCGGTTTTGTCTTTTACTAGGGCTTACCGCTATGTTTTCGCTTCCGTCTTTTTCCAGCCTTGTTGTTGCTCGTATTCAGCCTGATTTAGAGGCTTTGCTTAAGCGTAACCGAGAGCGCATCGACACCCTACTGGCGCAGGTAAAAGAGCCCACTTGGCAAAACTTTATGCAGCCCCAGCAGGATTGGGCGGATGAGCTGCATCAGCTGTGGTCGCCTGTGGCGCATTTGAATGCCGTGGCCAATAACGATGAGCTGCGCGCGGCCTACAACGCCTGCTTGCCGTTATTGAGCGAATACAGCACCGAACTGGGGCAAAACCAAGCGCTCTGTGCGCTGTATCAAAAGCTGCACGATTCCCAAAGCTTTACCGAACTGAGCCAAGCCCAACAGCAGGCGGTACGCCATGCGCTGCGCGATTTTCGTTTGGGCGGGGTGGATTTGCCAGCAGCGAAAAAAGCGCGTTTTGGCGAGATTAAAAAACGCTTGTCGGCGCTTTCGACCAAGTTCTCTGAAAACGTCCTCGATAGCACCAACGCTTGGCATAAAAACCTAAGCGACGCCCAAGCCCTTGCGGGTGTGCCAGAAAGCGCTCTCGCCCTCTTTGCTCAGCAAGCCCAGCAAGCAGGCCAACAGGGCTGGCGCTTAACCTTAGATTTTCCCAGCTATCAGCCCATTATGAGCTACTGCGAAAACCGCGAACTGCGCGAGGAAATGTACCGCGCTTACGTTACGCGCGCCTCGGAGCTGAGTAACGACGGCCGCTTTGATAACAGCGCCATCTTGGCTGAAATCTTGGCGCTGCGACACGAGCTGGCGCAGCTCTTGGGCTTTGACACTTACGCCGAGCGCTCTTTGGCGACCAAGATGGCGCAAAACCCGCAAGAGGTGTTGGATTTTCTCTATGATTTGGCCGCCAAAGCCAAGCCGCAAGCCGAGCGTGAGTACCAAGAGCTGCAAGACTTTGCCAAGGAGCAGGGTGCAAGCACGTTGGAGCCTTGGGATGTCAGCTTTTACAGCGAAAAGCTCAAGCAAGCGCGCTACGCCGTAAGCCAAGAAGATTTGCGCCCTTACTTTCCTATGGATAAAGCCTTAGCGGGTATGTTTGAAGTAGTCAGGCGTTTGTATGGCATCGACATCGTGGAACAGCACGACTTCGACCGCTATCACCCCGACCTGCGCTTGTTTCAGGTGCAGCGCGCAGGCACGCCCATCGCCGCCTTTTACCTCGACCCTTATGCGCGGGCGAAAAAGCGCGGTGGCGCCTGGATGGATGACTGCCAGGTGCGCCGTCGCAGCGCGACGGGGTTGCAACTGCCTGTGGCCTATTTGGTCTGTAACTTTAGCCCTGCGGTGGGCGACACCCCTGCCTTGCTTACCCACGATGAGCTGACCACACTCTTTCACGAGTTTGGTCATGGCCTGCATCACATGCTGACCGAGGTGGATGTGCCCGAGGTTAGCGGCATCAACGGCGTGGCTTGGGATGCGGTCGAGCTGCCCAGCCAGTTTATGGAGAACTGGTGCTACGAGCCTGAGGCGTTGGCCTTTATTTCAGGGCACTACCAAAGCGGTGCGCCCTTGCCGCAAGATCTGTTGGATAAGCTTTTGGCCGCGAAAAACTTCCAAAGTGCGCTGTTTACGGTGCGTCAGCTGGAGTTTGCGCTCTTCGATTTTCGCTTGCACCAGGAGTACCAAGCTCAGCCGCCACTTTCAGCACAGCAAGTGCTGGACGAGGTGCGCGCGCAGGTTTGTGTTGTGCCTGTGGCCAGCTTTAACCGCTTTCAGCATGGCTTTAGCCATATTTTTGCAGGCGGCTATGCCGCAGGGTATTACTCCTACAAGTGGGCGGAAGTGCTCAGTGCCGATGCCTTTTCGCGCTTTGAAGAAGAAGGGATTTTCAACCCTGAAACAGGGGCGAGCTTTTTGCGCGAGATTTTAAGCCAAGGGGGAAGTGCGGAGGCGGCCAAGCTGTTTTTCAACTTCCGTGGCCGCGCTCCTGCGGTCGAGCCGCTATTGCGCCATTGCGGGATTCGCGCTTAGCCGCACTTGCTGTCGCCACAAGAAAGGCAGGTTAAGCAGCCGTCCATTTGTACGGCGGCTTTGGTGTTGCACTTTTTGCAGATTTGCGCGCTTTCTGGGTAAGCCATGCCTTCGCCTTTGGGCGCCAGCTCTGCGCGTTTTTGCTCGATGTAGGCCTGCTTGTGCGCATCGACTTCGTTTTTGATCATGCCGATGCGCGTTAAGTGTTCTTTCAGCACCTCACCGATTTCGGCCACCAAAGACGGCATCCAGCGGCCACCGCGCTTCATGTAACCGCCTTTGGGGTCGAACACGCTGCCCAGCTCTTCCACCAAAAAGGTGCAGTCGCCGCCCTTACGAAACACCGCCGAAAT
>JAYRHO010000041.1:0-3019 GCA_041907245.1 Saccharospirillaceae bacterium | reverse complement strand
CCACAGGTCAAGCTAGCTTGGCAGTACGCAGCTAAAGCGGCTGCCCTGCCCAAGCTGGCTGGTAATTTCCAGCTTGCCGCCATGGCGTTGCATCACATGCTTCACAATCGCCAAGCCCAAGCCCGTGCCGCCGCTGTCGCGACCTCGGCTTTTATCAACACGGTAAAAGCGCTCGGTTAAATGCGGAATGTGCACCTCGTCGATGCCTATGCCGTTGTCTTGCACGCTGAAAATAATATCGTCTCCGCGCGCAAGGCACTGCACCTGAATTTTTCCACCTTCATTGCTGTAATGAATGGCATTGTCGATCAGATTGCTAAAGGCGCTTTCGATTTCATCCACGACGCCGTGAAACATTAAATTGGGCGCGATGTTCCAGCTGATATTTTGCTGTTTAAGCTCGGCTTTATGCGCAAAGGTGCTTTGTAAGTTTTGGCACAAAGCACTTAAAGAAAAATCCTCTTTTACTGGGGCTTTTTGCCCTTCGAGTTTGGCTAGAAGCAATAAACTTTCAACCAAGCTTTCCATGCGCTCGCTCTGTTTTTGCATGTTATTAAGCAGGTTTTGATAAGAGGCGCTCATTCCTTGTGCCTGATTTTGCAAAAGCTCCAGCGAGCCTTTAAAAACAGTCAAAGGCGTTTTTAATTCATGGCTAACATTAGCGACAAAATCACGCCTAAGCACTTCCAGCTTATGCACATGAGTGACGTCCTCTACGCGCACTAAAAAACCTTCTTGCGCTAAAGGCGTTACTTTTAAACTCAAAACTTTTTTATTCCAGGGCACGGGAATCAGCAGTGCCTTGCTAAAATCTTCCTGTTTAAAATACTCGAGCACATTGGGTTCACGCAGTAAATTGGTCAGCTTTTCGCCTTGGTCTTTTTGCACCAAGCCTAATAACTCACTGGCCGCGCGATTAAAATAAGTAAGGCCGTAGTTTAGGCTAAGAAGCACCACGCCTTCGTCCAAGGTGTCTGCACCGTTGCGCGCGCGCGTAATAATATCGGCCAGCTTTTTTTGCGCGAGCTGTTCAAAACGAAATAAATGCATTAGACGCGTGTAATAACCTTCCCAAAGCCCATGCGCATGAGGAGGGTTTAATAAATCACCACGCTCAAGCCATACCGCCAAACGCCATTTTTGCCACATCTGCCACAACAAAATAACGGCCAAAGTCACACCAACAGGCCACCAACGATGCAGGCTTAGGCTCAGAGTGACGGCAATAAACAGCGGCCAGAAAAAACGCCAAACGTCTTTTAAAATAAGTTTAATCATAATGCCTTTAGGCGATAGCCACTGCCTCGCACTGTCTCAATAATATGACTTAAATCCGCTACTTTTAATGCTTTACGCAAACGTAAAACATGCACATCCACAGTGCGATCTTCTATGTATACCGAGCCGCCCCACACATGATTTAATAGCTGATCTCGGTTAAATACTCGGTCAGGGTGGCGCAAGAAAAACTCCAGCAATTTAAACTCAAGCGGGCCTAACACAATTTCTGTTTTTTCTGTGCGCACACGCTGACTTAGTCCATCCAAAATTAAATCGCCGTATTTTAATTGCTGCTCTAAGGCGGCGGGTGCGCGACGCCTTAATACGGCTTTGATACGAGAAATCAGCTCACGGGTCGAAAACGGCTTGGTCACATAATCATCAGCGCCTGTTTCCAAACCCGTTATTTTACTGTCTTCTTCACCGCGTGCCGTCAGCATTATGATGGGCATCTCTTTTAATTCGCTGGTATTTTTAATACGCCGAGCCAATTCAATGCCGCTAAGATTGGGCAGCATCCAATCCAACAAAGCCAAATCAAAATGCTGCTCGTTCAATAAATGCCAAGCCGTTTGGCCATCCTTAGCCGTTTTTACTGAAAATCCTGCGGTTTCTAATGCCAACGTCAGCATGTCGCAAATAGCCGCTTCGTCATCAACCAGTAAAATCGTTACGTTCATGAGTTAGTTGTCGTCCGCATTAAGCTGCTGCAATAGCTTTTCTATTTCTTCTTTGCTGGCATGACGAATATCACTGCCTCGCACCATATACACCACCTGCTCGGCAATGTTGCACGCATGATCACCGATGCGTTCCAAAGCGCGAAGCACCCAGAGCACGTTTAAAATGCGTGAAATATTGCGCGGCTCTTCCATCATAAAAGTAATTAACGTGCGCATAGCCGAACGGTATTCCATATCGACTTTTTCATCGCGGGCTTTTACATCCAGCGCCAACACCACATCTTGACGAGAAAAGGCATGGAGCACATCGTGCAGCATTTGCATCACATGCTGAGCAATATGGCGCACTTCGATATAACCTGCCAAGGGCTGACCGTCTTCGATCAAAGTTAAAGAAGCACTGGCAATTTTATTGGCTTCATCGCCCATGCGTTCTAAGTCAGACACGCAACGATTAATCGCCAAAGTCATGCGCAAATCCGATGCCGCAGGCTGACGCAGCACCAAAACCTGAGCGCAGGCTTCACCCAAAATTAAATCAAACTGATCCACCTTATCTTCCAGCTCTTTGGCTTGCTGTGCCAAGCCCGAATCGGCATTGAGCAAGGCATCAACCGCCGCTTTTAATTGCTGCTCAACCACGCCACCCATTTGCAAAAGCTGATTGACCAGTTCGGCCAAATCACGATTAAAGCGTTTGGAAATATGTAATTTTAATTCTTCTGTCATAGCCTTACCTTAGCCGTAACGGCCCGTAATGTAATCTTCGGTTTGTTTGTGGTGCGGGTTGGTAAAGAGCTGCTCGGTAGCGGCTTTTTCTACCACTCGTCCTTGGTGCATAAACACCGTAGTATCAGAAATACGCGCCGCTTGTTGCATATTGTGTGTGACAATTAAAATGGTTAAACGTCCTTTTAATTCATCAATCAGCTCTTCAATTCGCGCGGTAGAAATGGGGTCGAGCGCACTGGTTGGCTCATCCAAAAGCAACACTTCAGGCTCGACCGCTAAGGCGCGTGCAATACACAAACGCTGTTGCTGACCGCCCGATAATT
>JAYRHO010000040.1:0-6005 GCA_041907245.1 Saccharospirillaceae bacterium | reverse complement strand
GAACGTAGGCGATTTCTTCAAGGCTGCTAAAGCCTTCTTCAACCAACAACACCGCCAGCTCTTCATCAACGTCCAAGGCGTCCATAAAGTTGGTGACCAAACCAGAGATTTCGGCATTTTGACGCTCAGCGGCGTCTTCTTCGGTCATTACGTTGATTTCCCAGCCAGTCAGCTCAGAGGCCAGACGCACGTTTTGGCCGCCACGACCGATGGCTTGGGCGAGGTTGTCGGCAACCACGGCGACGTCCATGGTGTGGGTGTCTTCATCGACAATGATCGAAGCGACATCGGCGGGAGCCATCGCATTGATCACCAGCTGCGCGGGGTTGTCGTCCCAAAGCACGATATCGATACGCTCATTGCCACCCAGCTCGTTGGTCACAGCCTGAACGCGCGCACCGCGCATACCGACGCAGGCGCCAACGGGGTCGATGCGTTTGTCGTTGGTTTTCACAGCGATTTTGGCGCGGGAGCCTGGGTCGCGTGCTGCGCCTTTGATTTCAATGACTTCTTCGGCAATTTCTGGCACTTCGATGCGGAACAGTTCGATCAGCATTTCTGGGCAGGTGCGGCTCAAAATTAATTGTGGCCCACGATTTTCAGGGCGCACTGAGTGCAATACCGCACGCACACGCTCACCCATTCGCAACACTTCACGACCAATCAGCTGGTCTTTGGCGAGCAAGCCTTCGGCGTTGTTGCCAAGGTCGATAATCAGATTATCGCGTGTGACTTTTTTCACTGTGCCATTAATAAGCTGCCCAAGCTGGCTTTGGTACTGCTCAAGCACTTGCGCACGCTCAGCTTCACGCACTTTTTGCACGATGATTTGCTTGGCGGTTTGCGCGGCAATGCGGCCAAAGTCGGGGTTTTCGATCTGCACTTCGTACAGGTCGCCTGGCTGTAATTTAGGATCAATAGCGTGGGCTTCTTGCAAAGTCAGCTCATCACCCAGGCTTGGCACTACTTCATTGCTAACCACTTGCCAGCTGCGGAAGGTGCTGTATTCGCCTGATTTGCGATCAATGACCACGCGAATTTGCGGCGAGCCGCCCTCGTCGGCTTCTTCTTCACGCTTTTTCGCGGCCGCAGCTAGCGCCAATTCTAGGGCTTCAAAAATAACGTCTTTAGGTACGCCTTTTTCATTGGAAACGGCCTCTGCGACATTGAGGATTTCTTTGCTCATCTTCTAGCCTCGCTTATTTTAATCCTGAAACTGTGGAACAACTTGAGCCTTTTCAATCAGCTCAAAAGGAAGGAGATATTCGTGATCATCCACGACCAGCACGACTTCGTCCTGCTCTACTCCGATTAGCTGACCTTTAAACTTACGACGCCCTTCAAAAGGCAAGCGCAGGCGCAGCTCAATAATGTGGTTGGCATACTGCTTATATTGTTCAAGGGTATACAAAGGTCTGTCCATACCAGGCGATGACACCTCTAGGGTGTATTCCTGAGCAATGGGATCCTCAACGTCCATCACCGCGCTGATTTGGCGACTGACTTCGGCGCAATCGTCCACATTGATGCCTTCGGCGTGATCGATATACACGCGCAATAAGGTATGACGGCCTTGGACGGAAAATTCCAAACCCCAAAAAATAAAATCCAGGGATTCGACGATTGGCCGAATCAGCTCAATCAGCTGCGTATCTTTAGACAAACTTGACCTCTTCACAAACAAAAACTGGGCATAAATGCCCAGCTTATTCGGTCTTGCCACCAACAGGGGCAAGGTTAAATGCGCTTACTAAAAAGCCCCTGTCTTGAGGGGCTTTTTATTATGGCGCGCATTATAAGCGCTTTAAAAACAAAAAGCGAACCTGTGTTCGCTTCTGTATATTGGTGCGGATGGCGAGACTCGAACTCGCATGGGTTGCCCCACCACCACCTCAAGATGGCGTGTCTACCAATTCCACCACATCCGCAGATTCGTTCTATTTGGCTACTTTATCAACCACAGGCTGATCAGTAACAGAGGCATCCAGATCGGGTGCGTCTTTAGAAGGCGCGTATTCTTCCACAACTGGGTGGTCTTGTTCAACTGTTTTTGCTTGAATCGCGGCTTCACTGGGCACACCTAAGTCATTGATACCCATAGCATGTTGCTTGGCATATACCGCCAATACCAAGCTGGTCAGGAAAAACGCCGTGACCAAAATCGCCGTAGAACGGCTAAGGAAATTGGATGAGCCTGTGCTACCAAACAACGTCTGAGAAGCACCACCGCCAAAAGAAGCGCCCGCTTCTGCACCCTTGCCTTGTTGAATCAGGATCAAGCCAATAATGGCAAACGCTAAAAGGATATGACCAACGATTACAATAGATTCCATAACTGCTTATGCCTTACAAATGGCTAAAAATTCAGCCGCATCGAGGGACGCCCCACCGACTAAGCCACCGTCAATATCGGGCTGTGCAAAGAGCTCAGCGGCGTTCGCTGCCTTTACACTGCCACCGTATAAAATTCGTGTCTGCGCGGCCAATTCCGCGTCTTTTTCAGCCAGCAAGCTGCGAATGTAAGCGTGCATGGCCTGTGCTTGCGCAGGTGTTGCTGTTTCGCCCGTACCGATAGCCCAAACAGGCTCGTACGCCAGCACCACAGCGTGCCAATCAAAACTGCTCAGCTCGGCCAACAGCAGATGCAACTGCTTAGCAACGACTTCTTGCTCTTGCCCTGCTTGGCGCTGCGCCAAGGTTTCGCCGACACAAACCACCGCTGTGATTTTATGCGCCAAGAGCTGTTTGGTCTTGGCCAGCACATCGGCATCCGTTTCGCCAAACAGGGTGCGACGCTCGGAGTGACCCACCAAGGCCAAAGCCACGCCTAAATCCGCCAGCATGGCCGCAGAGACTTCGCCCGTAAACGCGCCATTTTCGCTACTGGCGACGTTTTGCGCACCCACGCGAATGGGCGTTTGGGCTACCGCATTTAAAGCCTGAGCTAAGTAAGGAAAGGCAGGGAAAACCGCAAGATCGCAGCTAAGATCGGCCGTGCACAAATTGGCTAAAAGCTGCTCTGTGTGCGCCACAGAACCGTTCATTTTCCAATTTCCTGCAACCAACAAACGCCGCATGCCAGACCCTAGTTTTAAAAGATGGCAGATACTAGCGAAGAAGACTTAGCGAAACAAGCGTTTTTAAGTGCGCCAGCCTAAGCCAGCGCCATTTCCACCACCTGCGCCAAGCCTTGCGCTTCGTTTTCAACCAGCTTGGCGTCTTCGCCCTCAACCATCACGCGCACTAAAGGCTCAGTGCCCGATGGGCGCAAAAGCACACGGCCTCGCCCCGCCATACGCTCCTCGGTTGCCGCTACTGCTTTTTGCACTTCAGGAATGGCCAGCACATCCACTTGGCGATTGCGTTTTACGTTGATCATGGTTTGCGGCATTTTAGTCATGCGCTTTTGCCAAGTATGCAAAGACTCGCTGCTGTCGCTCAGTGCCTGTAGCACTTGCAACGCAGAGACGATGCCATCGCCCGTGGTATTGGCATCCAAGCACAGAATATGGCCAGAAGACTCACCACCAAAGCGCCAACCTTTTTCACTGAGCAATTGCATCACATAACGGTCGCCCACTTTGGCGCGCAGGAAGTTGATGCCTTGGTCTTTTAAACCCAACTCCAAGCCTAAGTTGCTCATCAAAGTACCGACCACGCCGCCATGCAGGCGTTTTTGGTTGCGCGCATGGCTGGTAATAATAAAGAGCAGCTGATCGCCGTCGATCAGCTCACCGGTGTGATCCACCATCATCACGCGGTCGCCGTCACCATCAAAGGCAATACCAAGATCGGCTTTTTCAACCAACACGCGCTGCTGCAACGCCTCAGGCTCGGTCGAGCCGACTTTATCGTTGATATTCAAACCATTGGGCTCTACACCCATGCTAATCACCTGCGCGCCCAGCTCAGCAAAGACCGCTGGGGCAATTTGATAGGTCGCGCCGTGGGCGCAATCGAGCACTATTTTTAAACCGCGCAGATTCAGATTATTGGTTGTGCCTTTGCAAAACTCGATATAGCGCCCTGCGGCATCGTGAATGCGACGAGTTTTACCTAAGCTTGCGGATTCTGCGCAAGTCATGGGCTTGTCCAGCCAAGACTCGATTTCAAGCTCAATGTCATCAGGCAGTTTTTCACCAAGTCCCGAAAAAAACTTAATGCCGTTATCGTAATAAGGGTTGTGCGAGGCGCTGATGACAATCCCAGCTTGGGCACGGAAGGTGCGCGTAAGATAGGCAATGCCTGGAGTGGGAATAGGGCCAAGCAAGCTGACATCCACGCCTGCGGCAATCAAACCCGACTCCAGCGCCGATTCAAACATATAGCCAGAGATGCGCGTGTCTTTGCCGATGAGTATTTTAGACCTCCCCTCTTTGGCAAAAACCTTACCCGCCGCCCAACCCAGTTTCATTACAAATTCAGGGGTAATGGGATAAGTGCCAACATGGCCGCGCACACCATCGGTGCCAAAATACTTTCTAGACATAGCCTTCCTTCTTCATCGCTTTAAACACAGCCAAGGCTTGAACGGTTTCTTTGACATCGTGCACGCGCACAATGCGGCTGCCTTTTTGCGCACATAAAACCGCTGCCGTTGCACTGCCTATTATTCTATCCGAGGCTTGTGTCTGCCCCGTTGCCGCGCCAATCATACGCTTGCGCGACAAACCCGTCAGCACGGGTCGCTGTAAATCTTGTAAAAGCTCAAGGTGATTTAAGAGGCGGTAGTCGTGCTGGGTGTTTTTGCCAAAACCAAAGCCTGGATCAATCAGAATTTGCTCGCGAGCGATACCCGCTTTTACACAGCGCTCGACGCTGGCTCGCAACTGCGCCAACACCGCCTCTTCAATAGGCACGTCATAGTGAGGGGCTTGTTGCATCACCTGTGGCTCGCCATTCATGTGCATCACACACACAGGCAACCTCGCCGCCACGGCCGCCGCCAGCGCGCCCTCGCGCGTGAACGAACGCACATCATTGAGCAAATGCGCCCCTGCGCGAGCGGCCTCTCTCATCACTTGCGCGCAACTGCTATCCACAGAAATACAAACATCCAAACGTGCAGCAATGGCCTCTACCACAGGCAGCACTCGCGCCAGCTCCTCTTGCGCACAAACCGCTTGCGCGCCAGGGCGGGTGGATTCGCCGCCGACATCAAGGATATCCGCACCCTCTTTCAGCATTTTTTCTGCCTGAAAAAGCGCGGCATCTAAGCTTGCAAAAGCGCCACCATCGGAGAAGGAATCGGGCGTGATGTTTAAAATCCCCATCACCCGCACTTCGCTTAAATCCAAGCTGCGTGAACCACACTGCAATTTCATATCAAGCCTTAAATAAAAAAGCGGCATAATGCCGCTTTAGCTTACGGTTCAACCTTATGGCGTGGGCTAGCCTTCACCGCTAACAGGTTTGCCTTGGGCATCGCTGTCTTTGGCCATATCGCAGCTTTCAACAGGAGCATCGGGAGCGGAACCTGAATCCGAGCCTGAGTTATCACCCCAAGCCTTAGGAGGACGCGGTTTTTTTCCCGCCATGATGTCGTCTATTTGGTCGCTATCGATGGTTTCATATTCCATCAAGGCGTCTTTCATCATCTCGAGCTTGTCGCGATTTTCTTCCAAGATGGCTTTGGCGCGCTGATAGCAGCGATCCAACAAGCCGCGCACTTCGGCGTCAATCAGCTGAGCGGTTTCATTAGAAAGGTGCGACATTTGTTGGCCGCCCGCCGAGCCTAAATAGCCGTTTTGTTCGTCTTCGGTGTAAAGCTGTGCGCCCAATTTTTCCGACAAGCCCCACTTGGTAACGGCATTGCGCGCGTATTTGGTCGCACGCTCAATGTCATTGGAAGCGCCTGTGGTCACACCGTCGGCACCCAAGGTAATTTCCTCGGCGATACGACCACCGTAAAGCGAGCAAATGTTGCTCTCGATGCTGCGCTTGCTCATGGAATAGCGATCTTCCTCGGGCAGAAACATAGTCACACCCAAAGCACGACCACGAGG
>JAYRHO010000039.1:0-5644 GCA_041907245.1 Saccharospirillaceae bacterium | reverse complement strand
CAGGTCATGCAAGCCACGGCGGGCAAGGACGTCTATGAAAAAATCTACCGCAAAGACGGCAAACCCAGCCGGGATTTTCTGCTCAACCCACAAAACAACATCGACACAGGCACAGCCTATTTGGCCATCTTGCGCGATCAGTATTTGCGCGGCATTCGCCACCCACTCGCGCAAGAGTACTGCATAGTGGCCGCCTACAACGGCGGCGCGGGCAATCTGCTGCGCACCTTCCATCGCAATCGTGGCGAAGCGTTGGAAATCATCAACAGCATGAGCCCCAAAGAAGTGTACGAAACCATCCTCAGCGATCACCCTCAAGAAGAGTCGCGCAACTACCTGAAAAAGGTCATGCGCTTTAAGCAGCAATATGTCCAAAGCTAAGCTTTCTGCGCTCACCCAAGCGCTGCGCTTACCTCAGGCGCAGCTGCAATTAAGTGCCGTGCCCGCGCTGGGCATCAAGCTGCATTTGTTGCATTTGCCCCAAGCCGAGCTTCGCCTCAGCGCCGCACAAACCGCTTATTTCTGGCAAAAACTGCCCTACTGGGCCTTTGCTTGGGCAGGCGGGCAAGCTTTAGCCCGCTTTATTTTGCGCCACCCCGAGTATGTGCGTGGCAAAACCGTCTTGGATTTTGGCTGCGGCTCGGCGCTGGTTGGCATTGCTTGTGCCAAGGCAGGGGCAAAAAACGTGTGGGTGGCCGATCTCGACGACAACGCCCTAGAAGCCGCCACACTCAATGCCACAGAAAACCAAGTGCAAGTGCAAGCCGTACAAGGCGCATGGCCCAAGGTTGAGGTGCTTTTAGCCAGCGATGTGCTGTACGATATTTCCAGCAGCGACGATCTCAAAGCGCTGATGCTGGCCATTCCAAACTGGCTTCTGGCCGAAAGCGAACGCGTCAAACCCAGCTTTGTTGAGCTGCACTGTTTAGAGCGTCAAACCTGCGCCACCCTGCCTGCCATCGGTGACTTCGATCAGGCCATCGACATAGAGATTTATTGCCGCGCGGGTGCTAATGTACCCCGCCCTTTCTCATCTGCTGTTTAAGGAAACTTATGCGTGTTTTAACTTGGCTGTTTTTAATTGGCTTTTCTTTTTCTACTCAGGCCGCCGACCTCACTGGCAAAGACATTGAAGCCTGGCTCAATAGCATTCACTCCATTCAAACCTGGCTGATGAGCAACGAAGAAAAAATGCCCGATGGCGAGCCGCCCAGCGACCCTTATGATATGGAGCAAGCCCTCCAATACAGCATCAATCTATTGAAAAAAGCAGGGCTTTACACCGAATTTGAGCAACAACTAAAAAACCAAGGCTATGCCAATGTTGACAGCTGGTCGCAGCTATCAACGCGCATTTCTCTGGCTTATATGGCGCTGGAACAAGAAGCCGAGCCCGTGACTCGCGCGCAAATTCAAGAACAAATCCAGGCCGTAAATAGCCTCAATATTCCCGCAGAAGGCAAAGCATCCTTGCAACAGATGCTCTCCAGCTCCTTAAAAATGCTCGATCGCATCGAAGCGGTTTCAGCCGCCGACAAAGCCGCCGCACGCCCTTATTTTGAGCGTCTGCAAGAGCAGATGGGCGAAAATCACGACTAAACCTGCGCAGGGTCTTTCCCTAACACCGCATCGGCCAACGCGCCCCCTGCCCCTGAATACAGGTGCAGGGCATCATCGGCACCGTTGGCCAACAGCTCTTGAGCGTCCGCCTGCCAATGACTGATGGCCACCACCCGCCCGTTAAAGCCCCGCCCACGCAAAATCCGCAGCGCATCGAGATTGGCATCGTGATAGGGCATGGCCAGCACCACTTTCGTTAACGACGCGCTGGCACGCACACGCCGCCACAGATCGGCGTCGGTGGCATCGCCGTGCAGGATATGAAAGCCCTCGGCAATCATTTCATCGGCTTTATCGTCATCGTGCTCCACGCCCATCACCTTACAATGCTGCTCAAGTAAACGCTGATAACAAGCCCGTCCCACGCGCCCCATGCCCAACACTAAGGTATCGGTATCCCCCAAATGCACAGGGCGTTCATTGGGTGCTAAACGCTCGACATCGACATCAGGCCAGCGTTTTTCGATGGCGTTGGCAAAATCCGTCGCCTTCATATTGATAAAAGTCCCCAGCACAAAGCTTGCCGCCACCGCGACCGACAAGGTCGTAAGCCAGCCTGCATCCAACAAGCCTGCGCCAATTAAGGTCGTGGCAATAATCAAAGCAAATTCGGAGTTATTCGCCATCACCAATGCGGTCAACACCGCCGTACGACGGCGCATATGCGCGACGGAAACCAACAAGAAATACAACAAGGATTGCGCAAACAGCAGTACCAACAACAACAAGCCTAAGCCCACCTGCGACCAGGTCGGCAAGCCACTTAGACCAATGCTTAAAAAGAAGGCCACCAACAACAATTCTTTTAACGCAAAAATCGAGCGCGACAGCTCGTGTGATTTCGGGTGCGAAGCAAATAACATCCCCATTGCCACCGCGCCAAGGTCGCCTTTTAAGCCCACACTTTCAAATAAAATGTAGCCAGGATCCATCGCTAAAAACACCGCAAGCAGCACCACCATCTCGCCGTGCCCTAAGCGCTCCAGCACAGGAATAATCAGCTTACGTGCAGGCACCAATAAAAACAGCGCCAAAGACCACATAGAGGGCGATGCCCCTGTGGTAGCGGCTAAAAAAATTACTGCGATTAAATCCTGCATCACCAGCACGCCAATGGCGATTTGGCCATAACGCGAACGGGCATCACCACGCTCTTCTAAAATTTTAATGACAAAAACCGTACTGGAAAAACTCAGCGCCAAAGCCAACATCGCCCAGCTTTCAATATGGCTGCCCGCCATCATGCCCACGCCCATCGCCGCCAGCGTGGCAAAAAAGCCCACGCCCAAAACCACCATCAACGCGGACTGTGCCATAGCGGTAAACCACACTTCGCGCTTCATCAATTCACTGATATTGATTTGCAGCCCCACCCCAAACAGCATCAGGGTAACGCCCAAATTGGCCAGCACCTCAACCAAAGGATGAGAGGTCACACCAAAGGCCGCAAGCACAAAACCCGCCACTAAAAAACCCAGTAGCGGCGGCAAATGCACCAAGCGCGCACCAATTCCGCCCAACAACGCCGCAATCAAATAAATCCCTGCAAGCAACATAATTTCGTCTCAAAACAGTTAAGAAAACAGTATAAAAGAGCGCTGCCTTTTTACTGAAAAATTTTTCACTCATGTCTGATTCAGCGTGGCTTTTTTTCTGAAGTTATACGATTTATCCCTAAGCCTTTCATTGCGAAAAATACGCCGCCATACGGATTCGTTTTCATTTTCAGCGTTGCTAATTTAAAAGCCCCAACCCGCTCAAGGAGAGCAAAAATGCAAAAAATAAAAATCCTTTTCGCAGCGTTATTACTGAGCTTTAGCCTGTTTTCTTGGGCTGGTGAACCTGTCAAAGCAACCCCAGTCAATTTAAATACGGCCACGGTTGCAGAGCTGGTTACGCTCAGCGGCATCGGGCAAAGCAAAGCCGAAGCCATCATCGAATACCGCAAACAAATTGGCAGTTTTAAAAACATCAACGAAATTACCATGGTCAAAGGCATTGGCAACGCTACCTTCGAGAAGAACAAAGACCGCCTCACCATCAAATAACAAACCGTTAAACCACCTAGGCCGCCGTTGCGGCCTTTTTATTTTGCGTGTGCTTGCGCTAGGATAGCCACCTACCCAATTAGGAGTACGCCATGAAACCCTTAGTGATTTTGTTATCCGCACTTGCTGCTCAAGCTTTCGCCACCGAAGCCCCCAAAGGCGCTGAGGTTTATATTATTTCCCCCAAAGACGGTGCCGTGGTTAAAAGCCCTGTGGTGGTGGAGTTTGGTTTAAAAGGCATGGGCATTGCGCCTGCGGGCACAGATAAAGCCAATACAGGTCATCATCACTTGCTGATTAACGTCAAAGAAGAGCCCAAAGCGGGGCAAGCCATTCCTGCCGATGCCCAGCACCTGCATTTTGGCGGTGGCCAAACGCAAACCACGCTGAACTTAGAAAAAGGCACTTACCACTTGCAGTTGAACCTAGGCGATATGCACCACATACCTTTTGAGCCGCCTATCGTTTCGCCCAAAATTACCATCGAAGTGCAATAAAAAAACTACAGCGACGCGTCGAGCAAATCGATGCGTTCTTGCTGTTGACGCAGCTGGCGCTCGGCCGTTTTTTGAATTTCTTTGCGGTTGATTAAAGACGCCAGCGTAATGGCGTGCAAAAACTCGTGAATTTGCCCGCTTAAATCGCACCAAAGGTGATGAGTGAGGCACTCTTCGCCGCCTTGGCAGTTGGCTTTGTGGCCACAGCGTGTGGCATCGATGGACTCGTTCACCGCATCCACAATTTCAGCCACGTTGATGGCATCGCTGTCGCGGCTAAGCTGATAGCCGCCACCTGGGCCGCGCACACTGTTAACCAATTCACAGCGGCGCAGCTTGGCAAACAGCTGCTCAAGATAGGATAGCGATATTCCCTGTCGCAAAGAGATGTCGTTGAGGCTGACAGGGCCTTTTTGGGCATGAATGGCCAAATCCAGCATGGCCGTCACCGCATAACGCCCTTTGGTAGTCAGTCGCATAAAAAACCTCCACATAAACTGTGGTGGCATTATGGGTATGCCCGAGTAAATTAGTCAAGTTTACTCTTGTCGTGCGCGCTCTCTTGCAAGCTGGTGAACTCCTCTTTATCCAGCTCGGGCAAAGGACCGGTGCAATTGCTTGCGCCAAGCTTGGTTAGCTCACAGCACATGGTGTCGATTTTGGTGTTCACGGCGTGCATATGATCCATTAGGTTATAGATGGAGCGCGCGATGGGGTCTGGCATTTCGTCGGCAATACCGTAAGCATCAAAGCCAATTTTTTCCGCGGTTTCACGACGACGTTTTTCCACATCTGGGGTGTTTTTACGCACAATGCGCCCTGGAATACCTATCACAGTGGCGCCCTCTGGGACTTCTTTGGTCACGACCGCATTCGAGCCAATACGCGCATTTTCGCCCACTACAATAGGGCCTAGCACCTTAGCGCCTGCGCCCACGACCACGCCGTTTTTCAAGGTAGGATGGCGCTTGCCTTTGTTCCATGTTGTGCCGCCCAAGGTGACGCCATGATAGAGCGTGCAGTCATCGCCGACTTCCGCCGTTTCGCCAATCACCACGCCCATGCCGTGGTCGATAAAAAAGCGGCGGCCAATGGTCGCACCTGGATGTATTTCGATGCCTGTCATAAAGCGGCTAAAAGTAGAGAGCATGCGCGCCAGCCATTTAAAGCCTTTAAGCCACAGCCAGTGCGCCAAGCGATAATGCAAAATGGCATGAACGCCCGGGTAAGTGGTAAGCACTTCAAAGGTATTGCGCGCCGCAGGATCGCGCTCAAATATGCAGGCGATGTCTTCACGCAGCTGTTTAAAAATTCCCAAAATGCCACCTCATTGTTTTTTTTGCATGGCGGATAATATGCCACGCAGAATGTTCACTTCAATTTTATCCAGCGCCGCACGCTGATACAGCCGCCGCAACCGCGCCAGCAGCTGGCGGGGTTTATTGGGGTCTAAAAACTCAATATCAATCAGCGTTTGCT
>JAYRHO010000038.1:0-2223 GCA_041907245.1 Saccharospirillaceae bacterium | reverse complement strand
CATCGACATCAACCTCTCCGCCGAAGAGCGCATCAACCATGTGCTCTTTGAAGAAGGCATACTGAACAAAGGCGGCCGCATCATTTGCGTGTCTTCCATGAACGGCATCGCAGGCCAAGCAGGCCAAACCAACTACGCCACATCCAAAGCTGGCGTGATTGGCTATGTGCAGTACATGGGCCCTAAACTCTTGGCGCAAGGCTACACAGTGAACGCCGTAGCGCCTGGCTTTATCGAAACCCAAATGACCGACGCCGTGCCTTTCTTCACCCGTGAAGTGGGTCGTCGCTTGAACTCCTTATCTCAAGGCGGCAAGCCCGTCGATGTGGCCGAAACCATCGCCTTCTTTGCCAACCCCGCCTCCTCAGGCGTCTCTGGCAACGTCATTCGCGTGTGCGGTCAGTCCTTAGTGGGCGCGTAATTCCTCGCTCCATAAAAAAACGGCCTTCGGGCCGTTTTTTTATGGGTGCTTCCCTGCTTTATAAAAATGATACCGCCACCAGCCTAAGCTGCCGTAGCCCAGTATCAGCACCAGCAGGTTCAAGATTTACTGCATGGCTTCGTGCCAGCTTGCGCCGTATTGCGTGGCTTTAATCATCAAATTGATGCCAGGGGTTGAGGGAATCAGCTTGGCCAGCCACACCAAGGCCCAAGGCGTAGAAACCTCAGGCCAAGACAGGTTGGAGAGGAAAAAGAACGGCAAAGTGGTGATTAGAATCAGCTGGTAAGCGCGCTCGCGCACACGAAAGAAGCTGGTAATAAACAAGCCAAAGGCCACCACCGCCAAGCTATACAGCAGGCTGGAAAACAGCACCATGCCAAGGCTGCCGTGGCTTGGGTAGTCCTGATACCAGAACACAAAACCTGCGTAATAAAGCATATTGAGGCTGGCGATTAGCCAAGCCGCGCTGCCGATACCCAGAATTTGGCTGTGGCGTAAAAACAGCCTGCCGTACAGCTCGCGGCGCGTACCCGCCAGAAGCGCCAAGCCCACCAGCAAAGTTTGCTGCACAATCAGCTCGGCCACGCCCGTGACCAACGCACTACCATAGCCTTCTTGGGTGTTAAAAAGTGGCCGCTGCACCAGTTTAATGGGCGGTGCAGGCGGCTTTATGCCGTCGTTGGCGCTTTGCTTAATCACACTTTGCACGGCAAAGGCGCGCAAGGCCTCGGCTATGCCACCCAGCTCGGCGCTGGCGCGCCCAAGCCAAGCACCGTTGGCAAACAAACCCACTTGCCCCTGCCCCAAGCGCAGCGTATCGCGCTCAAAGCCCTTAGGGATCAGCACATAGCCCTGTGTTTGCATACGCTCTACGGCCGCCACGGCCAACGCGGGACTGGCTACTACGGCATCGACCTCTATGGCGCGCACGCTGTCCAAATAGCGCACCAGCTGGCGGCTTAGCGCCGAGTTGTCTTCATCGACCACATAAAAAGACGCACCTGCGGCCACTTCTTCTTGGTAGCCCAGAGGGTAGAAAAAGGAGTAGATAAGCACCGCACCAAAGATGACGCTGAGCGCGGCTTTGTCGCTGAAGATGGCCACAAAGGTGGCTCGAAAGGCCTGAAAAAATTCCGCTTTCATTAGCGTTGCCCCCAGACACTGGGTGTGTTGGCGGCTTGGTGGTAGAGCTTAAAGCCCAAGCCCAAAGGAATCAGGGTAAACAGCAGCAGTGCGCCCAAATACAAGAGCGTGAGGCTTGCAGGTGCGGCCATGTAGCGCGTGGCGGCATCGAGTTTTACAAAGCTGGAAAAGGGCGAGAGCCAATGCCACACCCGCGCCAACAGCGGCGCGCCGTCGATGGGAAAGGTCGCCCCACAAAAAGCCAAGGACGTGCCCGCAAACAACCCCACCCCCGACAGCGCCGTGGCCATGTTGCGCGTCAAACCGACCAAAAGCAGCGCCACCGCTGCGTAGGCGCAGTAAAGCAAGACATTGCCCAACAGCCACAAAAGCACAGACCCCGCCATGCCATCGCCGCGTACATAGGCAACATAGGCCAGCCCCGCCGCACCATAAAGGCTAAAGAGCAGCACATAGGGCAAGGCCTTACCCACCACCGCGCCCAGCCTTGAGGAAAAACTCACATCGCTGACGCGGGCAAACCAAGCGGCAATGCGGCGGTCACGCAATTCGCGCGCGTAGGCGCTGGTGACGGTGATGCACAGCATCAAATGCAGCAGCCCAGGTATCAGCAGCCCCATCAAAAACACTTCAAATTT
>JAYRHO010000037.1:0-1750 GCA_041907245.1 Saccharospirillaceae bacterium | reverse complement strand
CCCTATCTTCTCTTGATTACAAATGCTATTGCAAATCTTTCTTATTAGTAATAAATTACAGAAACGAACTCATTCTTATTTAGGTTTGCCATGTACGTTTGTCTTTGCAAAGCCGTCACTCAACAACAAATCCAAGATGTTGTCCAAGCAGGCGCGGATTACACTCAGGTGCGTGAAAAATTGGGCGTAGCAACCGATTGCGGCTGCTGCGGGCAGTGCGCAAAGCAGCTGGTGCGCGAGTACAGCAGCAAAACCGTCAACCTCGGTTACCGTCTCTAGCTAACTACCTAAAAGGCCGCTTGCGGCCTTAGCGTTTTTTCCCCATCGCTGCCATGGCCTCAAACTGCTGCTGCACATAGGTCAAGGTGTTGTTCATCTTGGCAATGATGCCGTCGTTGTACATAAAGGATGCACGCAGCCGTGCTTCGGTTGCCGCTAAGCGTTCATTCAAGCGATTGCGCTCGGTTTCGATATTGGTGGTTTCCGTATCCAACGCATCTTTTCGGGTTGCCATGGTGCTTTTTGCACCGTTTAAGAAACTGTTCAGGGCGTTCTTTAGCTGATCACCAAAGCCTGAAACAAAGGTGACACTGCCGCGCGCACCCAAGGCACCGCCTGTCACTTTTAAGCGAATACCCGATGCGCCGCTTGGATCGCCAACTTGATCCTTACCCTTTTCGCCATCCCCAATTCCGTTTACAAAACCAAACACCGCCGCCACAGCGGCGTTAGCTTCGGTAATTTTGACTTCGGATTTGGAGCCTGTGGACGCCGAAATAATGCCGAATTTTTTATCGGCAAAGGAGCTGGGATCGTCGGTGTATTCCACCTTCACGCCGATGTTTTTAGCGGCAAAGGTGGCGTTTTCGTTGATGGCTTTTTGCAGTGCTACGGCCAAATCGGCGCCGTTGTTATAGGTGCCATGCACCAAGCTGATGCTGGCCTCGACACCGTCCACACTGATTTTGAACTGATTATTACTGGCATTGATGGTAACAGGTGTAGAAAAATCAGCGGCGACTTGCCCCAAATAAAACCCGTTAGAGGCCTTTTCATTGCCATCTACGCCGCGCAGATACTGGCCATCCCCCGTGGCTTCTTTACCATCAATAGTGCCTGCAACGTTCTTGCCTTTGGCAACCTGCGGGCTGTAGCTGGCCGCTTCTTGCAAGCCCAAAAACGAAATGGCGGCGGCATCCAAATCGCTAAAGCGCACAGTCGTACCCATGCCGCCAATATTAAAATTCAACGAACCGAGCTTGGTGGTGGCATCGTATTTGTATTCCACCATAGCCGTGACATCGTAACCAAAGGTGCGCTGATTCAAGTGCATGCCGAGGTTATCGTAACCGATTGTTTGGCTGTCGTTACTCATGCCCAGCAGCGAGCTGGCGTTGGCATTGAGATTACCGACCGCAATAGCGGCATCCGCGCCAAAGGTGGCTGCGGTGCGCACGCCATTTTTGCTTTGCGTTTCAAAATACAAACGCCCAGTGTCATCTACCTTGGCCAACACATCGCCTGCTTCAAACTGACCGCTGTTGGCCAAAGCCGTGTCTACCGCCTGCTGAATAACCGCCAAGTTAGAAACTGCGTCGTTGCTACCTGCACTGCCATCGCCATTGACGTTCACGTTCAAGGTAACACCCGACACCGTTAGGTCGAAGGTGGCGTTATTGCCTCCACGAAAATCGATGCCTGTCGCTAGGCTGCCAAAAGCCGAGCTGTACGCACCGCGACCGTCGCCTTT
>JAYRHO010000036.1:0-3019 GCA_041907245.1 Saccharospirillaceae bacterium | reverse complement strand
GCGAAGCAGGGCCTTTAAGCGTGGGCGCGACGCTGTCCATTGGCCATTATTTGGCGGTGGGCCTAGTGGCGCGCTACATGGCGGACTACCCCGCTGCCAAAGTCAGCTTGCATGTGGCCAACACCCAAGAGATTGTCGAAAAGGTATTAAATTACGAGCTGGATTTGGGCTTGATTGAAGGCGAAATCAATCACGGCGATCTGGATATCGTCTTTTGGCGCAACGACGAGCTGGCGGTGTTTTGTCACCCCGAACATCCACTGGCGGCCAAGCAACAAGCCCAAGGCTTTATCAGCGACGAGGATTTATTGGGCACGCAGTGGATTTTGCGCGAGAAAGGTTCGGGTACACGTCAAGCCTTCGAGCGCGCCCTGTATAACCTCTTACCGCATTTAACCACCGTGCTGGAGTTACAGCACACCGAGGCCATTAAACGTGCAGTGGAAGCCAACCTTGGCATCGGCTGCTTGTCTTTAATTACCTTAAAAGACGCCTTTAAACGCGGCAGTTTGGTGCATTTAAACGTGCCTAACCGTGATTTTGGCAGGCAGCTTTATGTGATTATCCGCAAAGAAAAATACCGCAGCACAGGCATTGAGGCCTGGCTCAAACACTGTTTAAGCCAAGCTCAAAGCGAGAAAAATTAAAGCTGCGATTGCAGGTAATTGGCTAGGCCAATTTTTTCGATTAAGCCCAGCTGCTTTTCCAACCAATGACAGTGATCGTTTTCGCTGTCATCCAGTAAAACTTGCAGCATATCGCGGCTTTGATAATCCTGATGTTTTTCACACAAGGCCATGGCCTCGCGCACATTTTTAATGACCACATATTCCAGCTCCAAATCGCTTTTGAGCATGGAGGGCACATCTTTGCCAATCTGGATCGGTGTGCGTTTGACCACGTCGGGCGTGCCACCTAAAAACAAAATGCGTTCAATCAGCTTGGCGGCATGCGCTTTTTCGTCATTGGATTCGTGGTCGATGCGCTCATAGAGTTTATTAAAACCCCAATCTTGGTACATGCGCGAATGAATAAAATACTGATCAATGCCCGAAAGCTCACCCGCGAGAAGCTCGTTGAGTTTGGCAATCACTTCGGCGTTACCTTTCATCGTCATTCTCCTATCATGCTTTGCTGATAATTTTCTTTGCCGATTTTTTCAATCAAATCCAGCTGAGTTTCCAGCCAATCCAAATGTTCTTCTTCGTACTCTTGGATTTCTTGCAAGATATGGCGCGACATAAAATCCTGCGCCGACTCACAATAAGCAATGGCCTCTTTTAAAGATTCCAGCTGCTCGGTGATTTGCTCTACATCGCACTGAAGCATCTCGGTGGTGTTTTCACCAATGCGCAGGCGATTTAATTTTTGCAAATTGGGCAAGCCTTCTAAAAATAAGATGCGTTCGATCAGCTCATCGGCCTGTGTCCTATCCTCGATGGATGTCGTGTAGGATTTTTTATTGAGCTGCTCCAGCCCCCAGTTTTTAAACATGCGCGCATGCAAAAAATACTGGTTGATGGACGTCAGCTCGATAGCCAACTGCTGGTTTAGTAGCTGAATAACTTTGGCATCGCCTTTCATAACGGCCTCCCGTGTTTAAGCGAAAGTTTTTTCTGCCATAAAACTTTGCACTTTGGCTAAGTCCGCAGGCAGCACAGTTAAACGCTCAGAGCGGTCGAACAGGTCATTGAGGTGATGCGGCAGCTTGGGCATGTCGTAGCCTGCGCGCTGCACTGCTTCTTCAAACTTCACAGGGTGCGCCGTACCTAAAGTAATCATAGGAATGGCCTTGTTGCGACGGCACACGCGCGCGGCTTTTACACCCACGGCGGTGTGCGGGTCGAGCAAGTAGCCCGTTTCTTTATGCACTTCTTGCATGATGGCTACCGTCGTGGCTTCGTCTACGGCGTAGCTGTCGAACAGCTCATGCGCCTTGGCAAGCTTGGCAGGATCCAAAGACACCACCTCTTTTTTGGCGTTCATCTTGGCCATCAGTGCGGCCAGGGCCTTGCCATCGCGGTCGTACAGGTCAAACAACAAGCGCTCAAAGTTGCTGGATACGGCAATGTCCATCGAAGGCGTAATAGTGTGTTTCAGTGGATGCACTTCGTATTGGTTTTTGCTCATTAAGCGGTGCAATACGTCGTTGCTGTTGGTGGCGATAATCAGCTGTTCGATGGGCAAGCCCATTTTCTTGGCCATGTAGCCTGCAAAAATATCGCCGAAATTGCCCGTAGGCACGGAGTACGCCATGGGGCGCAATGGGCCGCCTAAGTTCAGCGCGGAATAGAAGTAGTACACGATCTGCGCCATGATGCGCGCCCAGTTGATGCTGTTGACCGCCACCAGTTTGCGCTCGCCACGCAAGAAGCTTTGATCGCCAAAGCTGGCCTTGACCATGTCTTGCGCTTGATCGAAGTTGCCTTCAATGGCGATATTGAAAATGTTATCGCCTGCCACCGTGGTCATCTGACGACGCTGCACATCCGAGACGCGGTTGTGAGGGTGCAGAATAAAAATATCCACATTCTTGCAGCGCTTAGTGCCTTCGATGGCGGCCGAGCCCGTATCACCTGAGGTCGCGCCCATAATCACCACTTTTTCTTGGCGCTTTTCCAACACATAGTCGAGCAGCTGGCCGAGCATCTGCAACGCAAAGTCTTTAAAGGCCAAAGTGGGGCCGTGAAACAGCTCCAGCACGTATTCGTTGTGATCGATTTGTTGCAGCGGGGCGATGGCTTTGTGGCCAAAGACTTGGTTGTTATAGACATCGGCCAACATACGCTTTAAGGCGTTGGCTTCAACACAGCCTTCGACAAAGGGATACATCACCTTAAAAGCCAGCTCGGTGTAAGGCAGGTCGCGCCAAGATTGAATTTCTTGCAAGCTAAAATGCGGCACGTCTTTGGGCACATAAAGGCCGCCATCGCTGGCAAGGCCTGCCAAGAGTACTTCATCAAAATTCAGTTCAGGAGCGTTACCACGGGTAGAGATGTATTTCATCATGGAAGATTCT
>JAYRHO010000035.1:0-1895 GCA_041907245.1 Saccharospirillaceae bacterium | reverse complement strand
TCAATCAAAACTTTCCCGATGACCCCGCGATTTTATTGTCCTTGGCGCTACTCAACGATGAAACAGGCCATAAAACTGAGGCGCGCAGCAATTTTTACCAGCTGTTGGGGACGCGCGCGCACAACAACGAAGCGCATTTTTATTTAGGTCGTCTCGCCGATGAAGAAGGTAACGCCGCCGATGCGGTGCTGCACTTTAGCCAGGTCGTGGCTGGGCGCGAGTTTGTGCCTGCGCAGCTGCGCGCGACCTTTCTCATCAACCAAGATCAAGGGCTGCAAGCGGCGCGGCAATACCTTAGGCAACAACGCGAAGCCTTTCCCGAATACAGCTCGGCCTTGGTTCGCATCGAGGTGGAGTTTTTAAACGACCACAAAGACTACAAAGAAGCCCTGACTTTGCTCAATGCCGCACTCAAGCAAGAGCCCAACAACATCGACCTGCTGTACAGCCGCGCCATGACCGCCGAGCGCGCCAACAAGCTCAAAATCATGGAGCAAGACCTGCGCGATATTCTGGCCAAGCACCCCGATAACGTCGATGCCCTCAATGCGCTGGGCTACACCCTAGCCGATCGCACCGAGCGCTGGAATGAAGCCCTGCCCTTTATCCGCCGCGCCTTTGAGCTGGCGCCCAACAACCCCGCCGTCATCGACAGCCTAGGCTGGGTGTACTTTCGCTTAGGCGATATCGAACGCGCCCGCCCCTTGCTAGAGGAAGCCTTTAGGCTGATTCAGGATCACGAAATTGCCGCGCACTTAGGGGAGCTTTTGTGGATTACCGGCAGTAAGTTTCAGGCCGCCGAAGTCTGGCAAAAAGGCTTTAAGCAGCACCCGCAAAGCGAAATCATTTTAAAGACCTTGCAGCGCCTGCACGTTAACCAAGAAGAGTTCAACCTAGTGCCATGACCCTACGCCTCTTTGTTTGGCTTGCGCCGCTGCTGTTGGGCGCAAGCCTGCTCAGCGCCTGCTCCAGCCTACCTGCCCGCCAAAACCAAGCTTCGCAGCCACGCGCCATCGAGGCGCTCTCGCACTGGCAAGTGCGCGGCAAACTCTCGGTGCAAAGCCTGGATGACAGCAACACCGGCTACCTGACCTGGCAGCAAGACGGGCAAAACTACGACATCTACATTGCAGGCCCATTGGGTGCGCGCAGCTCGCGCCTAACGGGCAACAGCCTAGAGGCCAAACTCCTGCTGCCAGGCTGGAAAAGCCCAGACACCGCCCGATCTGGCGAAGCCTTGCTGCAAAAACACCTAGGCTGGAGCTTTCCTGTGGCTGACCTGCGCTATTGGGTAACGGGCCAGCCCATTCCACAATACCAAGCCCACACTCAGTACGATGAAGCTGGGCATCTTGCCGCACTGGAGCAGCAAGGCTGGCGCGTGCACTATTCGCGCTACCTTGAGCAGCACGGCTACTGGCTGCCAAGCCTAATTAAAATTTCAGGGCACGATTACCGCTTTGTTTTCGCCATTCAAGAATGGACAATCCATGACTAACCCCCAAGCCTCCTACGATTTGGTGCTGCCTGCGCCTGCCAAGCTCAATTTATTTTTGCATATCACTGGGCGTCGCCCCGATGGCTATCACAATTTGCAAACGCTGTTTCAGTTCTTGGACTACAGCGACACCCTCGCCTTTAGGCTGCGCCAAGACAGGCAAATTCAGCTAACCCCCGAAATGGCAGGCATTCCCAGCGAGGACAACCTCATCGTGCGCGCAGCGCGTAAGCTGCAAGCGCACACAGGCTGCACCCTGGGCGCAGACATTCAGCTAACTAAAATTTTACCCATGGGCGGTGGCTTAGGTGGCGGCAGCTCCGACTGCGCTACGGCTTTGCTGGGGCTAAATCACTTGTGGCAACTGGGGCTTTCACTGGATGAGTTAGCGGCTTTG
>JAYRHO010000034.1:0-7061 GCA_041907245.1 Saccharospirillaceae bacterium | reverse complement strand
TGCATCCGGTATTATTCTGACCAGCATCATGTGTAAAGCCATGAACCGCTCGCTGACCAACGTGCTGTTCGGTGGCTCGATGGCAGCGAAAGCCGGCATCAGTAAATCTGAAAACGATGCTTTCTACGAAGGCAAAATCAAAAGCTCCAGCGCCGACGAGCTGGCGATGCTGCTTGATGGCGCACAAAAGGTCATTTTCGTACCTGGTTACGGTTTGGCTGTAGCCCAAGCGCAGCACGCTACTCGTGAGTTGGCGCGCATGCTGGAAGAAAAAGGCTGCGAAGTAAAATACGCCATTCACCCCGTTGCAGGCCGTATGCCTGGCCATATGAACGTACTTTTGGCCGAAGCCGAAGTGCCCTATGACCAACTGGTTGAAATGGACACTATCAACCCCGAATTTGCCACCACAGACGTGGCCATCGTCTTGGGCGCGAACGACGTGGTAAACCCTGCCGCTTCCAAAGACCCCGCTTCACCCATCTTTGGCATGCCCATTTTGGACGTGCACAATGCGCGTACTGTGGTTGTGGTTAAGCGTGGCTTGGCTCCAGGCTTTGCGGGCATCCCCAACGAGCTCTTTATTCGCGACAACACTCTGATGGTGTCTGGCGATGCGAAAAAGGTTCTGCAAGACACCATTACAGCGTTGAAAGACCTGTAGTATTGGCGTTGGGCGCTTGGCGCTTCCCGCGCTTTGCGCCTCGCGCCCAGCCATTCTTAAAAGACAAATTTTATGACTTATCATATTTACGGCATCGGCAATGCCTTGGTGGACCAAGAGTACGAAGTTGCCGATAGTTTTTTTCGTGAAGCAGGTATTCAAAAAGGCGTGATGACGCTGATTGATGAAGCGCAAATGCACGCGCTGCGCGCTCACTTACAAAGCCAAAGCACGCCGAAAAAACAAGCCTGTGGTGGCAGTGCCGCCAATACCATTTTGGCGGCCACCTATTTTGGCGCTAAGACGTTTTACAGCTGCAACGTCGCCGCCGATGCCGACGGCGATTTCTATGCTCAGGACTTAACCGCCGCAGGCGTAGACAGCAACATCAACGGCCATCGTGATCAAGGCCACACGGGCAAATGCACCGTGATGATTAGCCCCGATGCCGAACGCACCATGAACACCTTTTTGGGCATCACCGCCGACCTCGATGAAAAACACATCCGTGAAGAAGTGTTGGCACAAGCTCAGTATGTTTACATCGAAGGCTATTTGGTTACCTCGCCTACCTCTCGTGCCGCCGCAATTAAAGTGCGTGAGCTGGCACGCAAACACGGCGTAAAAGTGGCGCTGACCTGCTCCGATCCTGCTATGACGCAATACTTCCGTGATGGCTTGCTGGAAATGATTGGCGATGGCGTGGATATGCTGTTCTGCAACGAAGAAGAAGCGCAGCTTTTAGCGGGTGTCTATAGCCTCGACGAAGCGATCGCTTTCCTTAAAAGCAAAGCCAAAACTTTTGCCATTACGCAGGGGGCGAAGGGCGCGATGGCTTTTGACGGCCAACAGCTGCACCAAATTGCCCCTCATGTGGTGACGCCCGTGGACACCAACGGCGCAGGCGATGCCTTTGCAGGGGCGTTCTTGTACGCATTGACTCACGGCTACGATTACCCCGCCGCAGGGCGTTTGGCCTCTATGACTTCGGCCAAGCTCATCACCCAGTTTGGGCCAAGACTTGCACCCAAGCAGTACGTTGAATTGCTGCCTGCGCTCAATCCTGCCTAATGCCTCTCTTGCCTAAGCGGTGCGCGCGAAAGTGCAGCCGCTTAGCGCTTGCATATTTTGCTCTCGTCCTCTTAACTACTGCCTAAATTCACCACACTAGGACAGGACGTGGATCTCTTTAAACGCTTAATGCTGCCAATTAGTATGCTGGTGCTGGCCATTGGTTTTTGGCGTTATCCCAATTTTGAAAAAATTGCCGCAGGTATTGCGGTGTTTTTGTTTGGCTTAAAACTGCTCGAAAAAGGCGTGCAGGGTTTTAGCGGCGGCTTTATGGAAAAAATGCTGCAACGCGTTACCCGCTCGACGCCCAGAGCCGTGCTTTTTGGTGTGGCAGGTTCGACTGCGGTGCAATCCAGCACGATTATTTTAGTGCTCAGTATTTCATTTATTTCTGCGGGCATGATTCCGCTTTTAGCAGGCTTAGGCGTAGTAGTGGGAGCGAACATCGGCACTACCACAGGCTCGTGGCTTATTGCCAGTTTTGGCCTGTCCATTAGCCTGAGCAAATTTGCTATGCCGCTGATGATTTTCGGTGTGCTGCTGCTGTTCCAGCCCTCCACCGTGCGCCAAGGCATTGGCCAGTTTTTATTGGGCATGGGTTTTTTATTTTTGGGCATCGACTACATCAAAGAAGGCTTTACCCAAATTCGTTTTGATTTCGATTTAAATGCGCTCGCCCCCAATATTATTGTTGGCGTTTTATTGTTTGTGCTTATTGGTTTTATTATGACTGTGATTATGCAATCCAGTCATGCCACCTTGCTGTTAACCTTATCGGCGCTGGCGTCGGGGCATATCAGTTTTGAGCTGGCTACCGCACTGACTATGGGCGCTTGCGTTGGCACGACCATCATTCCCTTGATTTCCAGCTTGGGGGCGAATGCCGCAGGGCGAAGATTGGCGCTGACGCATTTTATTTTTAATGCGGCCACGCTGCTGATGGTATTGCCTTGGCTCACTATTATTATTTGGCTAATTAATTTTATGAGTGACCTGCTGCACATCGGCGCAGAATATCACACCTTAAAATTGGCGTTTTTTCATACCAGTTTTAGTTTGATCGGTGCCGCTATTATGCTGCCCTCGAAAGAAAAATTAGAAAATTGGCTATTAAAAATAATACCTGAAAAAGAAAGCAGCGAAGAAAAACCCAAGTACCTCACTCAATCGGCTTTGGAATCTGTCGCAACCGCCATCACGGTGGCGCGCAGCGAAACCTTCCATCTTTATAAGCTCGGCGTGCAGTCCATCGTTGAGGGTTTAGGTTGGGAGCTGGAGGAGTTTTTAAGCGATAAGCCGCTGGATGAACTAAAAAGCTCCAATCGCAATATTCCTTTTAATATGCGTGAAAGCTATCAGCTGCGCATTAAGGGCATTTATTCTGAACTCATTGGTTTTATTAGCTTGGCGCGTGGGAAAGCCCACGACCACCAAGACGATCAGCTGCGGGAATTATGGGCGGCGAATTATCATTTGGTCGAAGCCATTAAGGGCGTCAAACATTTGCAGCGCAATATGAAGCAGTATTTGCATCATGCCAACTCAGATATGTCCGCAAGCTACAAAGATATGCGCACGCAAATCGGTGAGCTGATTCGTGTGCTGGAAAAAACTCGCCACACCGATGACCCCATCGAAAGCCGTTTGGCCATTGATCATCAAATGTTAGTCAACGACCGAAACCGCGATGAAACCAATGCCCTAGTCGCCAATTTAATTCGCACGCGCAAAGTAACGACCACCATGGCGACCTCATTAATGACCGATAAAGGCTATGTCTATGATATTTGTCATGGTTTGATTGCGCTGGGGCGTTTGCTCTTTATCGACGATCAAAGAACCCAAGCACAAACACAAACCACCTTAGATCTCGAAAGCTCGGATTTAAATGCCATCAACCAACGTGTAGATGAACAACTAACGGATTTTATTGAGGAGGATGACCGTCGATGAAAGCCAAGAAACTCATTAAGAAAATTGCCCTGTTGTTTAGTCGCGCGAAAAGACGCGAAGAAAAACAACGAAAAGAATTACAAGACGCGTTGCAACATTTAAAGCGCAAGCAAAAAGAATTAGATTTGCTACTGGAGCAGTGCCACGACTCCGTGAAGCGCCAAGAGCTGCTGGAGAAAATCAATATATTAAAAGCGCAACGAGGAAAAGGCTTAGAAAAACTACGGCATAATGACGATTAACAGGTAGGCGTTTATACACCTACCTGTTTTTATTTTAACGCTCGAACTAAAACTCTTTACCCACCATATCCGCAGGCACTTTACTGTGCGAACCATCACAAAACGGCTCGTTTTCGGTTTGTTTGCACTGACATAAATAATAATCTTTATTTTCAGTTACGCTGAATTTCATCGGCGTAATGCCTGTTCCTTTGTGCGAACCATCGCAAAATGGCTGGCTCTTTGAACGGCCACAACGACACCAAAAATAATCTTTGTTCGCTTCTAGGCTAACTTTGGCAGGTTTTACTGCGGCAACAACCGGTTTCATAACTCTCTCCTTTTTTATTTATCCCCTTTGGGGTAGAGGCAGTATAGAGAACTTACCCGCTATTGTCGGTTTTTTTTGACAGAAATGGCTTGAGAGCCAAGAGCATTTACCCTGGCTCTAGGCTGGCTACCTAAGCTGCCACCTCCGCTTTCGCACGCAAGGTCGCGGTGGCTTCCATTAAGCGTTGCAGTGCAGGAATCACTTCCGCCCATTGACGGGTTTTCAGGCCGCAATCGGGGTTCACCCACAAACGCTCAGCGGGAATATGCTGCGCCGCTTGTTCGATTAAACTCACGATTTGCTCCTCGGTTGGAATATTGGGCGAGTGAATATCGTACACGCCAGGGCCGATGTCGTTCGGGTATTTAAAGTCTTCAAATACCTGCAATAACTCAGAACCTGAGCGGGAATTTTCGATGGTAATCACGTCGGCATCCATGTGCGCAATAGCGGCAATAATGTCGTTAAATTCGCTGTAGCACATATGGGTGTGAATTTGCGTTTCATCCGCTACGCCGTTGGCGGTAATACGGAAAGATTCAATCGCCCAATCCAAATAATTTTTCCATTCGCTCTTCCGCAGTGGCAAGCCTTCACGCAGCGCCGCTTCGTCAATTTGAATGATGTTCACTTTGGCGGCTTCCAAATCCAGCACTTCTTGGCGAATGGCCAATGCCAGCTGTTTGCAAGTTTCGCTGCGCGGTTGATCATCACGCACAAAAGACCAATTTAAAATAGTCACGGGGCCTGTGAGCATGCCTTTCATGGGTTTGTTGGTGAGTGATTGTGCGTACTGAGTCCAGGCCACGGTCATGGCTTTAGGGCGGCGGATATCACCAAATAAAATCGGCGGTTTCACACAACGAGAGCCGTAAGATTGCACCCAGCCGTATTGGCTAAATACATAGCCTTCGAGTTGCTCGCCAAAGTATTCCACCATGTCGTTGCGCTCGGCTTCGCCATGCACCAGCACGTCTAAGCCCAGTTTTTCTTGCTCACGCACGGCATAAGCAATTTCGGCTTTCATTTTATTTTCGTATTCAGCAGCACTGATTTCGCCTTTTTTAAAGGCCAAGCGCGCTTTACGAATATCGCCCGTTTGCGGGAAAGAGCCGATGGTGGTGGTGGGATATAAAGGCAAATTAAAAATGGCTTTTTGTTTTTGCGCTCGCACGGCAAAGGGGCTATGACGTTCACCTAATTTCGCGGTAATTTTTGCGACTTCAGCGCGCACTTCGGGGTTATTTACCCGCTTAGAATTACGGCGGCTTTCAATCGCGGCTTGGTTGTCGGCTAATTCTTTGGCCACGCTGTCACGGCCGCGATTTAATGCCTTGCCAATAATATTCAGCTCTTGCAATTTTTGGGTGGCAAAAGCCAGCCAATTTTTTACTTCGGCATCGAAATTTTCTTCGCTGTTTAAATCCACAGGAACGTGCAGCAAAGAGCAAGAAGGGGCAAGCCACAAACGCTCACCGATTTTTTTTGCAATGGGCTCCAGCCAATCAATTAAACCGTTTAAATCGGCCTTCCAAATATTGCGGCCATCAATCACGCCCAAAGATAAAACTTTGTGCGCTGGCAGCCAGTCGATTACCTTGGCGACTTCGCCACGGCCACGCACGGCATCCACATGCAAACCCGCCACGGGTAAATTACAGGCTAGCTGTAAGTTTTCTTCTAACGTACCAAAATAAGTGCTGAGCAATAATTTTGGCTTGTCGACTTTTAGCGTGTGGTAAGCCTGCTCAAAGGCATTTTTCCACTGCGCATCCAATTCGGTTACCAACGCAGGCTCGTCAATTTGAACCCACTGCGCACCCGCTGCGGCCAATTCATTTAACAGCTGGCTGTACACGGGCAAAATACGCTCTAATAAATCCAAGCGGTTTGAGCCGTCTTTTTCTTTAGCCAGCCATAAATAGGTAACAGGGCCAAGCAACACGGGTTTGGCATTGATGCCCTGTGTTTGTGCTTCTTTTAATTGCGCCAAAATACGCGCGCTATTTAATTTAAATTCAGTGTGCGCGGTGACTTCGGGCACAATGTAGTGGTAGTTGGTATCAACCATTTGGTCATTTCACCTGCGGCCACGCTGGCGTTGCAGCCACAACCGCAGCCTTGTTTTTCTGCACTGCGGCCGCGCGCTACGCGAAAATAATTATCCAACTCGCTGCCTTCTAAATTTTGCACGCGCTCTGGCAAATTGCCTAGGGTAAAACTTAAATCCAACACTTGGTCGTACAAAGAAAAATCGCCCACAGGCACGAGGTCTAAATTGGCTTGCTGCAAGGCCCAATTCTTTTTACGAATGTCTGCGCCTGTTTGCTCCAGCTCTTGCGCGCTGCTTTGGCCTTTCCAGAAGGCTTCTTGAGCAAATTTCAGTTCACGCTTGCCGCCGATGCGGGGGAAGCCAAGATTATGGATGATGGCCATGATTTGATTCCTATATTGAAGTTTTTTGATATAGGCATCATAGACAAGGTGAGTTATGATTGATAATGGTTAAAAGTCATTAAATGATTAGTTTTACTCATGGGTGTAAGGTGTATCTGCTTCTACAAGTATCAGCAGCACAACACAGACGGCGTAAGTAAGGTGAGAACATGATCGACCGCAGTCATTTAAAAATTCTTCGCGAAATTGAACGCCAAGGCTCGCTCACTAAAGCGGCTTCGGCGTTGCATCTGACTCAGTCGGCGCTCAGTCATAAAATTAAAAATTTAGAGAGCATCACAGGCGCAGCGCTGTGGAGTATGGACGGGCGCAATATTAAGCTGACACAAGCAGGCGAGTATTTGTTGCGTGAAGCCAAGCGTTT
>JAYRHO010000033.1:0-11782 GCA_041907245.1 Saccharospirillaceae bacterium | reverse complement strand
ATGCGCGCTTTGGCCACGCAAGAAGGTATTTTTTGCGGCGTGTCCTCAGGCGGTGCGGTAGCAGGGGCGCTGCGATTGGCTAAGCAAGTGCAAAACGCCACGATAGTCGCCATTATTTGCGACCGTGGCGATCGCTATCTGTCTTCAGGCGTGTTTGCACCGAAGTCTTAGGGCGTGCTATTCGCACCGAACAGGCTCTTCCTCTATAATGCGGCGCTTGTAAAAAAGCGCTTCATCTCCCTATAGCCCGCACTTTTGTAGCAAGGATTTCTTGTGACTCAATCGCATCGTTTCACCCTCCGTATCGACAGCTTAAACTCCGAAGGCGAGGGCGTAGCCCGTTTGGGGCGTGAGGTGTATTTCGTGCCAGGGGCTTTACCACAGGAGGAAGTGGAAGTACTGCTCGATGGCCGCAGACGCAAAGTGTGGCAAACGCGCTTGCTGAAAATCCTTACACCCAGCTCAGAGCGTGCCACGCCTTTGTGCCCACATTATCAGCGCTGTGGTGGCTGCGATTTACAGCATTTAAATTACGCAGGGCAGGTGCAATATAAAGCCGAACGCGTGCAGCGCGAATTGGCGCGCGAGCAGGTGGAGGTGGCGCACTGGGCTAGCCCTATTATCAGTGAGCCTTGGCATTATCGTCGCAAAGCGCGCGTCGGTGTGCGCTACAGCAAAGAAAAAAATTTAAATATCGTAGGCTTTCGCGAAGCCGCTTCCAGCCATTTAACCAACATTGATCACTGTGCGGTGTTGCCTGAGCATCCCGCCTTGGATTTTGCGGCTTGGCGCGAGCTATTAAATAGCTTGCAAGGTCGCGCCCTGATTACGCAGATGGAAGTGGTGGTGGCGGAAAATGCGCTGGCCTTAGTACTGCGCGTACTGAAACCTTTAACAAGTAACGATACGCAAAAAATCCAAGAATTTATTCAAACGCGCAGCAGCAGCCAAGTGCAGCTGTGGTTAAAAGAAGAAAAGGGCGGTGTGCCAAAATTATTATGGCCAAGCCAAGCCGAGGCGCTCTTTCATCAGGTTGATGGTTTGCAGCTGAACTTGGGCGTGGACGATTTTTTACAAATCAATAAAGGCGTCAATCAACAAATGGTGGCGCAGGCGATGGCCTGGCTTGCCCCCAAAGAGCACGAAATTATTTGGGATTTATTTGCAGGTCATGGCAATTTTTCTATGCCCTTGGCCAAGCGTGGCGCGCAGGTTTGGGCGCTGGAAGGTGCAAGCGACATGGTCGAAAGTTTAAATGCCCAAGCGCAGCGTTTGGCCTTACCCTTAAGTGCGCAAACGGTGGATTTGACGGCAGCGCAGAGCCTTAGCAATTTGCCTGCACCCAGTGCCATTTTGCTGGATCCACCGCGTGCGGGTGCGGCGGAAATTATGCCCGCTTTAGTTACAAGCGGTGCAGCACGAATTTTATATGTGTCCTGCGATGCGGCAACGCTTGCGCGCGATTTGGCTTTGTTAAATGCGCACTATCTCGTGGTGCAAGTAGGAATTATGGATATGTTTCCTCAGACTCATCATGTGGAAACTATGGTGTTATTAGAGAAAAAGGCGAAACGACATGGTTAAGGTGCGTGACGATCATCCTTTGCTGCACGATGGCTCGTTGGATATCGATAGTTGGCTGGAAAAAATTCAGCAAAGCTACGAGGTAAAAGAGCCAGAAAAAATTCGCCATGCTTTGGTTTTAGCCAAGCAGCTTTCAGACGATGCCATCGCCAACAAAACCTACTGGTCGATCGACAGTATGCAAATGGGTTTGGAGATGGCGCAGATTTTATTGGATCTGCGTTTGGATACCGAGTCCATCATTGCCGCAATTTTATACCGTGGTGTGCGTGAAGGGCGTTTGTCGCTGGAGCGCGTAACGCGCGATTTTGGTGCGGAAATCGCCAAACTTATTGAAGGCGTGCAGCGTATGGCGGCCATCAGTGCGGCGCAAAATACCAGCAGCGAAATGGTGCTTGGGCAAAAGCAAGCGCAAGTGGATAACCTGCGTAAAATGCTGGTGGCCATGATCGACGACGTGCGCGTGGCCTTAATTAAACTGGCCGAACGTACCACGGCGATTCGTGCGGTTAAAGATGCCCCCGAAGACAAGCGTCGCAAAGTAGCCGAAGAAGTGTTTAACGTCTACGCGCCTTTGGCGCACCGCTTGGGCATTGGCCACATTAAATGGGAGCTTGAAGATTTATCTTTTCGCTATTTGCAGCCTGAAGCCTATAAAAAAATTGCATCCTTACTGGATGAAAAACGCCTCGCCCGCCAAGAATACATCGAGCGCGTGGTGCAGGATTTACGCGAGCGTTTGCACCAAGAAGGCATTAAATGCGACGTGTACGGACGGGTAAAACACATCTACAGCATTTGGCGAAAAATGAGCCGTAAAAATCTCGATTTTTCGCAAATTTACGATATTCGCGCCGTGCGCGTGCTGGTGCCAGAAGTTAAAGATTGCTACGCCGCTTTGGGCATAGTGCATGGTTTGTGGCGACACATTCCCAATGAGTTTGACGACTACATTGCCAACCCCAAAGAAAACGGTTATCGCTCCTTGCACACGGCGGTTATAGGCCCTGAAGGCAAGGTGTTGGAAGTGCAAATTCGCTCCAATGCCATGCACGAAGACGCCGAGCTGGGCGTGTGCGCGCACTGGCTCTATAAAGGCACCGACATCAACGCCAAAGACCAAGGCTACGAGCAAAAAATTGCTTGGCTCAGGCAAGTGCTGGAATGGCATGACGAGCTGGGTGATTTGCCCGATTTATCGCACGATCTGCAAATTGATATTAACCCCGATCGTATTTATGTATTCACGCCCGAAGGGCATGTGGTGGATTTACCACCCAAGGCCACGCCCATCGACTTTGCCTATCGTGTGCACACCGAAGTGGGGCACAAATGCCGAGGCGCAAAAGTAAATGGCCGCATGGTGCCTTTGACTTATTTATTAAAAAACGGCGAGCAAGTTGAAATTCTAACAGGCTCTCAGGCCCAGCCCAGTCGCGATTGGATGCACGCCGACAGCGGTTACACTTACACCAGCCGTGCGCGCGCCAAAATTGCCCATTGGTTTAAATTGCAAGCGCGCGACGACAACATGGAAGAAGGCAAGCGCCTACTTATGCGCGAACTGGAACGTTTGGATTTAGCCAATGAACCGCTGGCCGCCATTGCCACAGCCATGAATGTTAAAACCGTTGAAGATATGTTTGCCGCACTGGGTGCAGGTGATTTACGCATCGGCCAAGTCGTAAATACGGTGCTCAAACAAGCCGAGCCTGTGCAGTTGCAACAAGAATTGCCGTTATTAAAAACAGGCAATCAATTTGCGCCAAAACCCACCGATATTTATATCGAAGGTGTGGGCAATTTGGTTACGCAATTGGCGCAATGCTGCCAGCCAGTGCCAGGTGATGATATTCGCGGCTATGTCACTATTGGGCGTGGCGTCAGCATTCATCGCAGCGATTGCGAAAACTTTATGCACATGCAATTGCTCGAACCTGCGCGCGTATTGGCGGTGGATTGGGGCAAGCGCCCAAGCCAAACTTACCCTGTGGATATGCTGGTGGAAGCGTACGATCGCACGGGCTTGCTGCGTGATATTTCTTTGGTATTGGCCAACGAAAAAGTCAACGTCATTGCTATGAATACGCTGTCCAATCAGGGGGAGCATACCGCCAGCATGCAATTTACCGTCGAGGTGGAAAGCCTTGAGCGTTTTGGCAAGGTGATGACCAAAATATCGCAGCTGCCCAACGTGATTTCGGCGCGCCGCATTCGTGGAAAGTAGCATGTACGATTTAAGCGATTTGATTTATTTAATGCAGCGTTTGCGTCACCCGCAAACGGGCTGTCCTTGGGACAGGCAGCAAGATTTTGCCACTGTGTTGCCCCATACCTTGGAGGAAGCCTACGAGGTTGCTGACGCCATAGAAAAAGCCGATTGGCCGCATCTTGAAGAAGAGCTGGGCGATTTATTATTTCAGGTGATTTTTTATGGGCAGATCGGCGCAGAAAAAGCCTTGTTTGATACCCATTCCATCATTCACCGCTTGGTCGCCAAACTCATTCGCCGCCACCCCCATGTTTTTCCTGATGGCACTTTGCGCAGTGAGCGCAATGCCAGCGAAGCGCACAGCGCCGAAGAAAATTCTGCACGCTGGCAAGCCATTAAGGCGCAAGAAAAAGCACTTAAACCAGAGGCGCCAGAGCGTTTGCTGGATGACGTGCCTGTCAGTTTTCCTGCTCTGACTCGAGCCTTGAAATTACAAAAAAAAGCCGCCAGCGTTGGTTTTGATTGGCCTGATGTGCAGGGCGTATTGGCCAAGGTGCAAGAGGAAATTCAAGAGCTCAATCACGAAATTGCGCAGCAAAATAACGCACGCATCGAAGAAGAATTGGGTGATGTACTTTTCTCTTTGGTGAATCTGGCGCGCCATTACAAAATCGACCCAGAAAAAGCTTTGCGTGGCACTAATACCCGCTTTTACCAACGCTTTGCGGTGGTGGAAGAAAAAGCCCAGGCCATGGGTGGATTTGCGCAGCTTAATTTAGAACAAATGGATCAAGCTTGGCGTGAAGCCAAGGCACAATTTAACCCAGAATAAGCTTGCACTCTTGGCCTTTTCCTCCACACTTATTTGGTCTTAAGTGGAGGTGAGTATGACTGAGCAGCCAGCAAGTGAATTGGATTTTTTATTGCGCGATAAAGTGCGTATTCTCGGCGCACTGTTAGGGCAAACTATCGAGCGTCAGCAGGGCGCAGACATGCTGGCGCAAATCGAAGCCATTCGTAAGCAAGCGAAAAAAGCTCGCAGCGGCGATGAGTCCGAGCAAGCCGAGCTGTTAAAACGCTTGCAACAATTACCCGATAGCGCTTTGGTTCCTGTGGCGCGTGGTTTTAATCAATTTTTAAATTTGGCTAATATCGCTGAACAACAACACGCTGTCAGTTGGCGCGCTTTGCACGGAAAAAACGACGCCAGTGTCATGCTCAATACGCTGTTAACGCGGCTGGAGCAGCAAAAAAAACACGACCTGCCAAAAATGATTGCGCAAGCCAATATTGAGTTAGTGCTTACTGCGCATCCGACCGAAATCATGCGGCGGACGTTAATCCAAAAATACGATCAAATCGCCAAACTGCTGCAAGAGCGCGATGATCTGCGCGAGGGTCATCCTGAGCTTGCCAATATCGAAGAAAAACTGGCCAGTTTAATTGATGAAATTTGGCGCACCGATGAAATTCGCCAAGTGCGCCCTACGGCAGTGGATGAAGCCAAGTGGGGCTTTACCGTAATTGAAAATTCACTTTGGCATGCCGTGCCACAATTATTACGCGAAATTGATACCGAGCTTTTATCTCGCGGCTACGAGTCTTTGCCTCTTTTAGCCACGCCAGTGCGTTTCGCGTCCTGGATGGGCGGCGATCGCGATGGCAACCCCAATGTCACCGCAAGCTTAACGCAAGAAGTGTTATATCTGGCACGTTGGATGGCCGCCGACTTGTATTTGCGAGATATTAAAAAGCTCAATATGCAGCTTTCTATGGACGACGCCAGTGACGAATTGCGCGCATGCATTCCAGCGGGCAGTTTAGAGCCTTACCGCGCTTGTTTAAGCGAGGTACGAAAAAAACTGGAAGATACGCGCGCATGGGCGGCGGCCAAGGCACAGGGCAAAAAGCTGAATGTGCAGCCGTTAATGAATAAAAATGAATTGCTGCAACCTTTATTAGCCTGTTATCACAGTTTAAAAGAACAAAAACTGGAGAAAGTCGCCAACGGCATGCTGCTGGATTGCATTCGCCGTATTGCCTGTTTTGGTTTAACACTGGGCAAATTGGATGTGCGCCAAGAATCAAGCTGTCACACTAAGGTCATGGCTGAATTGGCCGAACATTATGGCTGGGGTGATTACCTAGGTTTTAGCGAAGAACAAAAACAGCAACTATTAATCGCGGAGCTTAATTCCAAGCGACCGCTTTTGCCCATGCACTGGCAACCGAGCGCACAAAGCCAAGAAGTGCTCGACACCATGAGCTTACTGGCCAGCCCCATAGGTGCAGGCGTGTCTTGCTATATTATTTCGATGGCGGGCGAGCCGTCCGATGTTTTAACGGTGGCCTTATTATTAAAAGCCGTGGGTGTGCAAAAATCTTTGCCCATTGTGCCCTTGTTTGAAACTTTGGACGATTTAGAACAAGCATCAACGCGCATGGAAAAGCTTTGGGCTATTCCTTGGTATCGAAGCTATTGCCAAGATTACCAGCAAGTGATGATTGGCTATTCGGATTCCGCCAAAGATGCAGGGCAGTTGGCTGCTGTATGGGCGCAATACTGCGCGCAAGAAAAACTCACGCACAGTGCCATTAACGCGGGAATTAAATTGCGTTTGTTTCATGGTCGCGGCGGCAGCATAGGTCGTGGTGGTGGCCCTGCACAGCGCGCCATTTTGGCGCAAGCACCTGGATCGGTTGCAGGCGGTTTGCGCGTTACTGAACAGGGTGAGGTGATTCGTTTTAAATACGGCTTGCCTGAAATCGCCACGCGCAACATGAAAATTTATATTGCGGCGGTGTTGGAGGCGAATTTTCTACCGCCTGCACCACCAAAAGAAAATTGGCGCGCCATGATGCACAAGCTAACCAGTAAAGCCGTGCATTCTTATCGTGCGCTGGTAAAAGACGACCCCGATTTTGTCCGTTATTTTCGCGCCGCTACGCCAGAACAAGAGCTGGGGCAGCTGGCCTTAGGTAGTCGTCCTGCCAGGCGAAAAGCAGGCGGTGGAATTGAATCTTTGCGTGCCATCCCGTGGATTTTTGCGTGGACGCAAATGCGTTTAATGCTGCCCACTTGGCTTGGAGCGGATGCCGCCCTCGATGACATTATTAAAAGCGAAGGTTTGGAAACCCTAGATGAAATGTATCGCAGCTGGCCATTTTTTCGCACTTACATTGATATGTTAGAAATGGTGCTTTCTAAAGCCGACAGCAACATAGCCGCTTACTACGAAGCGCGTTTAGTGCCCGCGCAGTTGCAGCCTTTGGGTGCGTCCTTGCGCTCGCGTTTGGCTTTAGCAACAAATCAGGTATTGCAGGTGCTAGGCCAGGATCATTTATTGCAAAACAACCAAGCTTTGCAGCTGTCGATGAGCGTGCGCAATCCTTACAGCGACCCTCTGCATTATTTACAAGCGGAATTGATGCACAGGGAGCGCCAAAAGCAAGAATCCAATGTCGCGGTGGAGCGGGCATTAAAAGTGACTATGGCAGGTATTGCCGCAGGGATGCGCAATACGGGTTAAATGCCTTGTTATAAAGCAACGGCTTAAGTTGGCGTTTAAAAAAACTTGAGCAAGTGCAAAGCTCAGAGTAATGTGGGCGGTCATTTTTAAACCATTGGTTAAAAAACAACCAATATAATCCTAAGGAGTATGCGTATGCGCGTTATTTTATTAGGTGCCCCAGGCGCTGGAAAAGGCACTCAAGCCCAATACATTTGTGAAAAATTTGCGATTCCGCAAATCTCAACGGGCGATATGCTGCGTGCCGCAGTCAAGGCGGGAACGGAACTCGGTCTTAAAGTAAAACACATTATGGAAACAGGCGGATTGGTATCGGACGATATTATTATCGGCTTGGTAAAAGAGCGTATTACGCAAAAAGATTGTGTAAACGGTTTTTTATTTGATGGCTTCCCTCGCACTATTCCGCAAGCGCAAGCGATGTTGGATGCAGGCGTTGGAATCGACCACGTTGTCGAAATCGATGTCGCCGATGAAGAAATTGTAAAACGCTTAAGTGGTCGTCGCGTGCACAGCGCTTCAGGCCGTACTTATCATATTATTTATAATCCTCCTAAGGTGGCAGATAAAGACGATCAAACAGGCGAAGCTTTAGTGCAGCGTGAAGACGACAAAGAAGAAACGGTGCGCAAACGCTTAGCGGTATATCACGATCAAACCAAACCTTTAGTAAACTTTTATAAAGAGTTGGCAAAGAAACAAAGCACAGCACCTAAATACAGCCATATCCCAGGCGTGGGTTCGCTGCAGGAAATTACCGACCGCGTATTTAATGCGTTGAAGTAATCGCTGTTTGTTTCCAATAAGGGCCGCAAGGCTCTTTTTTTGTGCCCGAATGAAAGAAAAAGGTAATTTTTTTAATTAATAAGGATAATTCAGGTCAAAATTATCTATTTTTTATACAATAAGTTTTGTTTTTTTAAATAAAAATACTATTATTGCACTTGTTAGCCGCGCACACTTTTGGGTGGCAGGCTTAATTTAGCAGAAAACATAATCTGAGGAATAAAACCTATGGCCAGACCAAAGAAAACTCCAGCTAAGCCTGGACGTAAACCCGCCGCGAAAACCCCAGCAAAAGCAAAAGCAAAAACCGTTGCAGCTGTTCCTGCAATCGTTACTGCTGCTTTGAAAGCTCAAGATAAAGCCATTGCTGCTCTTGCTGCTCAAGAATCCAAAGTCATTGTTGCTAAAAAAGCCGCTGAAGTTGCTAAAACCAAAGCCAAGGGTGCTAAAGCCACTGCGGCAACCAAGAAAGCTAAATTAACTGCTGCGGTAAAACTCAAAGCAGAACAAGAAAAGCTGCAAGCTTTAAAAGTAGCTGTTAAAGCGGCCAAAGTGGCTGTTAAAGCTGCGGAAGTCGAAGCAAAAGCCGCTGTTGTTCTGGCTCAAGCTAAAGATGCTGTTGTGGCATTCAAAGACAAACTGGTTGCTAAAGCCGAAAGTGATTTGGCTAAAGCTACTGCGAAATTTGAAGCTGCATGGCGTGCAAAACGTGCGAAAGCCGACAGCGCTAAAGTGAAAAAACAAGAAGCCAAAGAAGAGAAAAAAGCTCAAGCTGCGGCTAAAAAATTGAAAGCAAAAGCCAAAGCCGTTAGCAGCGAACAAAAAGCCGCTAAACCTGCTGGCAAGCGTGGCCGTCCTGCAAAAGCCAAAGTAGCAAAAGCCGCTAAACCTGCTGGTGCTGGCAAACGCGGTCGTCCTGCTAAAGCTAAAGTAGAAAAAGCCGCTAAGCCTGCCGGTACTGGCAAGCGTGGCCGTCCTGCAAAAGCTAAAGTAGCTCCTGCTCCTGTTGCAGCGCCTGCTGTATCCAGCGAAGCTTAAGCTTGGCGAACAAAAGAACCCGCGTAAGCGGGTTTTTTTATGCCTAAAAACTTTGTGTTATACTCGCGCGGTTTTTTTCTAGGCGTTATTTATGACTACCTTATTGGTGGTGGATGCTTCCTCCACGCTTTGTTCCGTTGCGCTTACGCATCAACAGCAAACATGGCATCTCGTTGAAGAACAGCCGCGACGTCAGGCGCAATTACTTTTACCCATGGTGGCAGAAGTATTAAAACGCGCGCAAATTTCCAAGCACGAATTGCAAGGCATTGCTTATGGTCGAGGCCCTGGTTCTTTTACTGGGATTCGTATTGCCGCGTCTGTCACTCAAGGTTTGTCATTGGCCCTGTCTTTACCTGTATGCGGAATATCGTCTTTGCAAGCGTTGGCGCAAGCGGCATTTTTACAGACGGATGCTGCGCAAGTTTTGGCGGTGATGAACGCTCATATGGGCGAAGTTTTTTGGGGGCGTTTTGCCCGTCACGCGGATTTGTGTCAAATACAGGGCATCGAGCAGGTGGGCATTCCTGAACTTTGCGCCAACGAAATTAAAAACTTTTCAGGTGCACTGGCTGGCGATGGCCTGACACTTTTACCTGAATACGATCAGAGTTTGGCAAAGTTGCAGCCCCAAGCCAGTATGATGTTGCCATTGGCGCTTCATGCTTGGCAGCAAGGTTTATTTTCCAGCATCGAGCAGCATTTGCCTGTGTATTTGCGCGATAGCGTCGCGTGGAAAAAACTGGATGAGCAGCCCAGTTTGTTACGTCGTTAATTAAGAGAGCCGTTATGGATATTATTTTGTTGTTGAAAGCGCTGATTTTAGGCTTGGTCGAAGGTGTGACTGAATTTTTACCTATTTCCAGTACGGGGCATTTGATTATTGCCGCAGATTTATTGGATTTTCACAGTAAAGAAAAAGTATTTGAAATAGCCATTCAGCTTGGTGCGGTGTTGGCGGTAGTTTATGAATACCGTGCGCGCTTTACTCATGTGTTAACGCACTTAGGTAAGGATGCACAGGTTAATCGCTTTGTGTTGAACTTGGCGGTGGCTTTTATGCCTGCGGCCATCATTGGTTTGTTGTTTTCCAAAACGATCAAGCTCTATTTGTTTAATCCTATTACTGTGGCAACAGCCTTAGTGGTGGGCGGCCTTATTATATTTTGGGCAGAGAAACGCCAGCGCACCGTTGCACCGCGAGTGACAGAGGTCGATAACATGACGGTAAAAGATGCCCTGATCGTAGGCATGGCACAAATACTGGCGTTAATTCCTGGCACCTCGCGTTCAGGCAGCACCATTATTGGCGGTATGCTGGGCGGGCTGGAACGCAAAGTGGCGACGGAGTTTTCATTCTTTTTGGCTGTGCCCATTATGTTTGCGGCAACAGGTTATCAAATTTTGAAGTACCGCAACGATTTCAGCGTGGATGATATTGCCACTATCAGTATTGGTTTTGTTGCGGCCTTTATTAGCGGTTTGTTTGCGGTGCGTGCTTTGCTGAAATTTTTAGCAAGTAAAGATTATGTGCCCTTTGCTTGGTATCGAGTGATTTTTGGTGGCGTTATTTTATTAACCTGGGCTACGGGCTGGGTTGATTGGTCGGTGCAGTAATGCCACAACTGGTTTTACTGCATGAAACTCTGCGCGCTCGTGCAGAGCACCTTGCTCAGCTCTATGGTTTAGCCTTGCTTGAGCGACTGCCAGAAGACGAGCAATTTTATTTATGTCTTGATGATACGGGCTTAAGCCTTAAGCAAGGTAATCATCCACGCACCAGCGTGCAGGTCAGTTTTAGCGAAGGCAGCAATGCACACAGACGCAAATTCGGTGGCGGTATGGGGCAAGACTTGGCCAAGGCCATGGGATTGTCTTCGGCGTATAAGCCGACGGTGTTAGATGCCACCGCAGGCCTTGGTCGAGATGCTTTTGTGCTGGCGTCCTTGGGCTGTACGGTGACGGCCTATGAACGTCAGCCTGTGGTGGCGGCGCTGTTGGCTGATGGTTTAGCGCGTGCTGCGCAAGATGACGAAATTGCCGCCATTGTCACGCGTATCCATCTGCAATTTGGCCAAAGTCATGATTTGCTTCAGCCTGCTAAGTGTATCGAGCAAATGCCTGATGTGGTGTATTTAGACCCGATGTTTGAGCACGACGAAAAACAAAGCGCGCAGGTGAAAAAAGAGATGCAGGCTTTTCGTGCTCTGGTCGGGCAGGATAACGATGCCGACGCGCTGTTGGATAAGGCTTTGGCCTGTGCTCGTTGTCGCGTGGTAGTGAAGCGTGCGCGTAAAGCGGCGCCCTTGGCAGGGCGCGAACCGAGTTTTGCCTTAATAGGCAAAGCGAATCGCTTTGATATTTACACCAAAGCGAAAGTGCAGGCCTTACTTTAGGCTGTTTAAGATGCTTTGCCTTAAGCTGCCGTCCAATAATTGTTCAAGGGTATCGGACAGCTGATCCAGCTCGTCGGTGTAGCTCAGATTGCCGCCGTTGTTTTCCAGTAACCCTTGTTGCAACAGCTCATTGATAAGAGTGCGAAATAGCGATTTATCAAAAAACTCAGGCGCGTTAATGCCATAAAGTAAGCTAATGCGCTGTGCCAAGAGTGTGCATTTTTCTTCTAGGCTTT
>JAYRHO010000032.1:0-9774 GCA_041907245.1 Saccharospirillaceae bacterium | reverse complement strand
TCAGCCCAAATACCTGCTTCACCACTGTGACGGTATTGCCCAAAATAAAGGCACCAAAAGCCGATCCGCAGATGATTAAGAACTCGTAGGGTTGCCACAGCGCCAGCAAATTGCCGTGCGACATCACATAACCCATGACGATACTGACCAGCACTATCACTAAACCGATAATAAAAAACATGTGCTAAAAATCCTAAGCCGAGAAACAAACTGAGGTAAGTAAAGGCCATAAAGCGGCAATCCACAAACCCACCTCCGTAACTTATCGGTATTAAGCAAAGGCCATACCAAGACAAATCGCGCCATGTTCGTTATACTCTCCTGCATTTAACCCAGTAACGCGCTCAGACACTGACAGAACGACCTAGGTTGGTTACACTCGCGTTTTTTGCTTTGCAGATATCATGGCCAAATTTCCACTTTTGCTTGAACCTGAACAGCTCGCCTTAAGCCTACCGCTAAGCACTCAGGTGTTGGTTATCGAACAAGCCAGTTTGGATATGTACCAAGCAGGACATATTCCGCAGTCCGTATGGCTGGACTTCAAACGTCTGCAAGCAAGCCAAGGATCTCCAGGTTTTCTGCCCAGTCTAGAGGCGCTCAGTGCGCTTTTTAGTGAACTCGGTATTACCCCTGACACGCACATCATTTGCAGCGACGGCGAAGGCGGTGGCTGGGCGGGGCGCTTAATCTGGGCGTTGGATTGCCTAGGTCACAAGCATTATTCCTTGCTCGATGGCGGCCTTACCGCATGGAAAGCCGCAGGTTTGCCGCTCAGCCAAGAAGCCCCAGCGCGCACGCCAAGCCAGTATCAGGCGCAGCTCATTAATAACAACTGCACCATCACCAAAGCGCAAATCCTTGCCAAGCTCGACGATCCCAATTTTGTAATGTGGGACGCGCGCTCTTTGGCCGAATACCAAGGCAGCAAGGCGCTGGCCGCACGCGCGGGGCACATTCCCAATGCCGTTCATTTAGACTGGACAGATTTAATGGATAAAAACCGCGCCTTGCGTTTGCGCGACTTAGCCACACTACGCCAAGAGCTCGCCGCACTCGGCATCACGGCCAATAAAGACCTCGCCACCCACTGCCAAACCCATCACCGCTCAGGCTTAAGCTACGTTGTTGGCAAATTGCTGGGGCTGCCCATTAAAGGCTACGCAGGCTCTTGGGCAGAATGGGGCAACGACCCACACACTCCTATTACTACGCACCTATCTTAAGGACCACCATGTCATTCAAGTCTCAGGCTTTTATCGCTTTTCAATACTTAGTCCCACAGCACGCGCTGTCGCGCTTGGTGGGCAAAATTGCAGCCAGCGAAGTGCATTGGGTAAAAAACGCTTTTATTAATTATTTCATCGGTAAATTTGGCATCAATATGAACGAAGCCAAGCTCAAAAACGCCGACGACTTTCGCTCTTTTAATGATTTTTTCACGCGTGAATTGGCCGCAGGCGTGCGCCCCATCGCCCAAAGCCAAGTGGTATCGCCCGCCGATGGTGCTATTTCACAGCTGGGCAAAATCGAAGAAGGCCGTATTTTTCAAGCCAAAGGCCAAGACTACTCGGTACTGGAGCTGCTCGGCGGCAACAAACGCCTAGCCGACGAGTTTATGGGCGGTGAATTTGCCACCATTTACCTCTCTCCCAAAGATTACCACCGCGTACACATGCCCATGACGGGCACTTTGCGCAAAATGATTTATGTGCCTGGGGATTTGTTCTCTGTCAATCAAACCACCGCCGAGAATGTGCCACGCTTGTTTTCGCGCAACGAGCGCCTAGTCGCCATCTTTGATACCGACCACGGCCCGATGGCCATGGTGCTTGTGGGGGCGATGATTGTCGCGGCCATCGAAACCGTTTGGGCTGGGCGCATTACCCCCGCCACTCGCGAGAAAAAAGTGACAGATTACGCCAATTTACAACCGATTCGCCTCCCGCAAGCCGCAGAAATGGGGCGTTTCTTGCTAGGCTCTACGGTCGTGCTATGTTTTGCTAAAGACCAAATACACTGGCTCGATAGCCTAAAAGCCAACTCCCCATTAAAAATGGGGCAAGCCTTAACGCATTAAAACCTGAAACTTTAAAAACGAGTGCAGCTGCATGGAAAGCCTAACGACACAAATTAAATTACAGATTCCAGCCATGACCTTGGCGCGTCTGTCTTTTAGCGACGGAGCCCTTGAAAGCCTAGTGAGCTGGGCGAAAGGCTTGCCCATGGCCAACGTTGGCGAGGCCTCTCGCCAGCTCTATCAAGCCATTCGTGAGCTAAACCAATGGCACACCGACCCTGTCACCCGCTTTAAAATGCTGGAAGTGCTGCGCCCGTACATCTACACCATCAACAGCCTGCTAGAACGCCATTTTTTACAAGCGTCCATTTCGCTAAACGAAAAACAGCTCAAAGTCGCCAATCTCAGCCAAGCGCTGCAAAGCCACTTAGCCACAGGCTATAAAATCGTCGTTGTACACAGCATCAAAAGCGCCCAGCCGACCGACGATCGCCCCGCCAAAGTCGTAACCAAAGCCATTCACCGCGCCATCGCCGACATCAGCCAAACCGTATTGCGCGCCATGCAGCTTTACTGCCAGCCGCCCGAGCACGCTTGGCTTGAAATCAACCAGCTTTACTATCTGGCCGAGGTCAACAACCTCACGCAATTTGCTGTCGAAGACAAACAAAACAAATACCTATCCTCTGGCACCATCGCCGATGCCTTTATGCGCATCCATCTGCTCGGCGCCGCCAAACCCAACAACCTACGCCAGCAAGACCTCGCCCAGCTGTATAACGCCTGCGAGCTGTGGACCTCCGTCTGCAAACTCACTCAGGCCGACGACGAAAGCGCGCTGTTTTTAGTGAACCTGCACCGCGATCGCCCAGCGCAATATCGTTTAAACCTGCCTGAAAACCAAAAAATCATGCACCGTGGCCTCAATGTCGAAGCCTTGGTGCAAGCACTGAAGCTCTGGGCAGCCAACCCCGCAGCCAACAATCGCGTCACCATTCCCAATCAATTCAGCGAAACCCTCATTCCCCACGCCATCATGGCTTGGGGTATCCACTGGCAGCGTTCTTTCCGCCGTTCGCCCTCGCAAGGTGTGCTGCAAGTTTGCATTGGTTTAAGTGCCACGCATTATTACAGTGCCGAACAAAAAGACTTCGACGAAGTGATGATGAGCATCAAGCCACAAGCCCTAGCCGATGAGCTTAGCAATGCCTTGCACCGTAAAATCACCCAAGGCACGCCCATGCCCGCAGACGATGTTTGGTCTCAGGCTTTTGACGCGGCTGGCGCAGTCTATGATAGCGACAACATCCAGTTCGATAGCGCCGCTTTTTTAAACAAATACAAAACGCCGAACGACGAGCGAGCCAAACCAAGTAAAGAGCCGGCAAAATACCCTGCACATCAGGTGGGTTTAATCAACAACAGCCCAGGTGGCTATTGCTTGCGCTGGCAAGGCGAAGCCCCCGCAGGCTTACAGGCAGGCGAAATCATCGGCATCCAAGAGCCCAATGTCGCGCATTGGGCCATCGGCGTTATTCGCTGGATTCAACAAAAAACCAGCAAAGACACTCTGCTGGGCATCGAGCTACTCGCACCGCGCGCGGAAGTGGCCGCCGCACAAGTGCTGCAAAAAACCGGCAGCAACAGCACCTATTTACGCGCTTTGGTTTTGCCTGCCATTAAAGCCATTGCCCAACCTGCAACCATCTTGCTGCCACACATGCCCTTTCGCACAGGCAACAAAATCGAGCTGATGCACGCAGAACTGCAAGGGCGCTTTCAATTGGTAAAACGCCTGACCTCCACCAACAGCTTTAGCCAATTCCAATTCCGCAGTGCAGGTGCCACGCTCGCCACCAACCACAGCACCAGCAAATTGGCCGACGACGACTTCGATTCCATTTGGGGTAAACTGTAATAGCGCGTAAAGCCATGTAACTTTAACGCGCCTCTCTGTATACTTTTCCCTCTTTTTTGCCCGAGATTGCTATGTCCTCCAGAGAAATTTTGCACATTTTGCTACTTACCCACACGCAAAACGAAGCGGAGAACATCGTCAGCTTATTGCGCAACTCAGGCAGTGCTACGCGTGCGCAATACGTTTCATCCTTAGCGGAACTTAAAGACCAGCTACAGGAAAAGTCCTGGGATTTAGTCATCACCTTTAGTGAAATCAACGACGTTCGCTACGAAGACATCATCAAGCTGATCAAGCGCCTTAACAAAGACCTACCCTTGATACTGCTTAGCAACGAAGAAATGACCGCCGCGCGCATGGAAGAATGCATCCGCAAAGGCGCGAGCATCATGGTTCCTTTCGATGAAACCAGCTTGCTCTTGCTGGTTATTCAACGCGAACTGCGTTATTTGAATGCACGCCGTGAATTACGCGCACTGGAAGTTGGCTTGCGCGATGCCGAAAAACGCTGCCAAAGCCTGCTGGAAAACTCGCGTGATGCCATTGCCTATGTTCACGACGGCATGCACGTCTACGCCAACCAAGCCTATCTCAACCTCTTTGGCTACCAAAGCACCGACGAGCTAGAAGGCATGCCCATTATTGATATGGTCGCCAGCGCCGCCCAGCAAGACTTCAAACAAATTCTGAAAAAACTGCAACAAGACAGCCACCAAAACCTTGAGCTCAAAAGCACAGGCGTTAACGGCCAAGGCCAAGCCTTTCCGATGTTGCTGAATTTTGCACCCGCCACCTACGGCGAAGAAGAATGCACCCAAGTACGCATTAACATCGACAACAGCAATTGCTCCGAGCTGGAAGAACGCATCAAAGAGCTCAGCAGCCGCGACAGCACCACTGGGCTTTTCAATAAAAGCTACTTGCAGGCGCGCCTAGAAGAAGCCTCCGACGCCGCCGTGCGCAAAAACGCCAAAGGCGCGCTGCTTTATATCAACCTAAACCACTTTGGCAGCATCAAAAGCGAATTTGGCCTAAATCACAGCGATAACGTGTTAATTCACTGTGCCAACGCCATCAAAGCCTGCACACAAGAAGGCGACATTCTCGCCCGCGCAGGGGAAGACATTTTCACGCTCTTGCGCATGAACTGCCACTCCGACGACGCCCTAAACCTAGCAGAAAAAATCCGCGCCAAACTCGAAAAGCTGCTGATTGAAGCCGATAACCGCACCATTACCCTAACCGCGCGAATTGGCGTCACCCTAATCACCGAAAGCAACTCGCGCCCAGACGACGTACTGCAACAAGCCATGCGCGCCTGCGACAACGTGCGCAAAGAAGAAAACAACAAAGACGGCAACGCCGTTTTACTCTTTACCCAAGACGACCCAGAACAAAACCAGCAAGACCTCGAAAAAGTACTGGTCGAGGCCATTCGCAACAACCTCTTCCACCTGATGTTCCAGCCACTTATCAGCCTACAGGGCGAAGAAGCCGAACATTACGAAACCTATTTACGCCTAAAAATTTCCGATAGCACCGAAGTGTCTGCGGGCGAGTTTTTCTCCAACCCCAATATCAGCGACGACGTCAAACGCAAAATCGACCGCTGGGTCATCATCAACACCACCAAGCTGCTTATTGAACGCCACAGCGCAGGGCACAACACTCGTGCCTTTATCAATCTGTGTGCAGCCTCTTTGGCCGACGTAAGCCTGCCCGCTTGGATCAGCATGGCTATGAGCACCGCCAAACTGCCCAAAGGCTCGTTGATATTCCAATTCCATGAAGACGATGCCAGCCGCATGCTCAAGCAAGTGCAGGATTTCTCTCACGCCCTGCAAGAGCGCGGCATCCCGCTGTCGATGAGCCGCTATGGCTGCGCGCTCAACCCCATGCAAATACTCAAGCGCTTGGCCGTGGCCTACGTTAAGGTGGATGGCTCGTTCACCCAAGAGCTGAACAACAGCAGCGCACAAAAGAACCTCACCGAAATCCTCAAACAGCTGCACGAAGAAGACAAAATCACCATCGTACCCTTGGTTGAAAACGCCACTTCGGTCGCCACGCTCTGGCAAATGGGCGCGCACTTTATTCAAGGCTACTACCTGCAAGCACCGCAAAAATCCATGCTGTACGAGTTCAACAACGACCGCGAAATGTAATCTTCAACACAAAAAAAAGCACAAAAAAAAGGGCGCATACACTGCGCCCTTTCTCATTCTTCACTGCTAACTATTAACGCACACCCTCACGACGCAAGGCGTTTGGCGTGTAGTCGCCACTGGAGCGTTTGAAACCAAACTGATAAGAAGTAGGTTCTTCGTTATCCAAGCCCAGCACCAAGTAACGGCCTGAAGTCAGGTCATACAGGGTTTCAACGGCATACCAAGGCACAGTGTAATCGTAATACATCAGATTATGCGCTTCAGCCACGCGCCACAGCTCACCACGACCGTCGTAGTGGTCGATTTCAGTGGCTTGCCAGGTATCTTCATCTAAGTAGAAGGTACGTTTAGCGTAGATATGGCGCTTACCAGGTTTCAAAGTGGCTTCCACTTTCCACACACGGTGCAACTCATAACGGGTCAGATCTTGATTGATGTGGCCTGCCTTAACGATATCGCTGTATTTCAGCTTGGTGTCTTTTAGCTTGTACGAGTTGTAAGGGATATACAGCTCTTGTTTGCCGACCAGCTTCCAATCGTAACGATCGGGCGCGCCGTTATACATATCCAAGTTGTCAGAGGTACGCATACCATCGGACGCCGTGCCTGGGCCGTCATAAGACACCTGAGGCGCTAAACGCACGCGGCGTTGACCTGCGTTATACACCCAAGCTTTACGCGGCTCTTTTACTTGGTTGATGGTTTCGTGTACCAACAACACGTTGCCCGCTAAGCGCGCAGGTGACAGCACATCCTGTTTGAAAAAGAACAGCATGTTTTTATCACGAGCGGGATCGGCATCGGTCAGGTTGGTGGCAAAAGTAAACTCATCTTGCAAGCGCACAATAGAAAACTCGCCATTGGGCTGAGGGGTCGCTTGGCCAACCACACGCATCACGCTACCGCCACGATAACGAGTAATGTGGTTCCAAATGGCTTCCACACCTTCTTTAGGCAGAGGGAATGGCACGCCTTCAACGTAGTTCTCCAAGCCGTTACCGCCTTCAACCAGTTTGGTGTTAACTGCGTTTTTCTTGGTTACATCGTACACACGCTGAGGGTAAGCCGAAGTACGGCGTGTTTCATACACAGGAATTTTGTAAGTTTCTGGGTATTTCACAAACATGGCTTTCTGGCCATCGGTCAGATTCGCCGCGTACTCTTTGTAGTTCTTCGCCGTAATGGTGAACTTTACTTGGTCGCCAGGAAACGGATTGACGGGTTTGTCGCCCATTTTAAAGCCCGCAGGCGCTTTGGTCAGGCCGCCATCCCAAGCAGGAATCGCGCCGCCGTTGCCCGCTTTTTCGGCACCGATGGGCGTCAGACTTTGGCCGAGCTTGTCGGCATCGGCTTGCGATCCAGCAAACGCACCGCTGGCGGCAAAGGCCAGCGCAATAGCGCTGGCAAGAAGTTTCACTTGTTTTTTCATCATTATTTTTACCTCTTAAAATTCACTTTCGCTATTAGAATGCGTATTTCACAGCCAAGGATACGTTGTCACGATCGACCATCTGATCGTAATCGCCGCCTTCAAAGCCTGCGTAGGTCACATCAACTGTGGTGTTGTTCAGGTAGACGAATGACGCACCCACACCGTAGCTCAAACGCTTGTCGATAAACTGCGCGCCTGGCTCTGGGCCGTAGCCTAAGTCATAGCCTAAGTTGATGTTGGGCGTCACGTTCACACCTGCAAAGGCGTTATTGTAGGTAAGGCCAGCACGCAGACGGATACCGCCTGACCATTGCGTGGTGTAACCCTCGTCGGTGCAGTAAGCGGTGTTTTCGTTTCTGGAGCTATTGGCTGCAGTGGTGCCAAATGAGCACATGTCTTGGCCTGCAGGAAGCATGTTATACACACCTTCGTTATTACCGATACCATAGGCACCAGAGCGGCCATAACGGGCTTTGCTGGTATTAGGCAGATCAGGAATAAAGTTGGCACCAATCTCCGCCGCTAGAGCCAGCTGATCACCACCTAACACGCGGTCAAAGAACTGAATGTAGGTGGTTTGGAACTGCCACACATCAAACTTATCAAAGCCTTCTGCCACATTACCATAGAGGCTGGGCGCGCTAGCCATACCGCCTACTTGCTCAACTTTATGCTGGTACATGCGGCTCCAAGGCACACCGTTACCCGTTAAAATCAGCTCGAAAGCGTTCCATTGCAAAGGCATATCAGGCTTGTAGCTGATTTCGCCGCCCAAAGATGCACCCGTGGGCAGGCTCAGCGAGTAGCTCACGCCCATAATCTGGATGTCTTCGGGGTAGGCAATCTGATACAGCGGACGGTAGGTGTCGTACTGAGCATTAGGATTCACGCTCATGGGGTTGGCAACTGTCACCCCATTTTGCGCCAGCACACCCAAGCGGTCTTGGTTGGTCAGCACGCCGTTGATATAAGGAGTACGGCTGTGGATATTCATGTAATAGAAACCAAGCTCAGTACCACCAAATAGCTCGGTATAAGTACGCAGCGCCACACCAAACTGACCATCGTCACGAGGCTCATCATCAGCAATACGTTCAGTCATGGGAGAAACACGCTGGCTTAATGGCTTACCAGTGGCGATTTCTTGATCACGGAAGGCCAGCATATCGCGTTCATCGGCACTGCCACCCAATACCACAGGGCCACAACCGTCGGCAACAAAGTCAACCGTTGAGAAGAAAGTACCGCACGGGTCGGTACGGGTTTTCTCCCATTGCAGTTGGTAGAAGGCTTCTAATGTGGTGTTGGCGGTCAAACCAATCGAGGTGAACACCATGTTTACTGGCAACAAGCCTTCTTTGATTTCCGCACCGGGGCGACGGAAAGCCGAAGCATCGACAGGGTTCACACTGTTAATACCGCCTTGGATAAAGGTGCTCTCACCCCAGTTCACCACTTGGCGACCAACACGAAGGTTGATTGGTGTGTCAAAAAGCTCATAGTCGGCCCAGACGAAGGCATCCAACAACTCGGCACCTTTACCTGCATAGGATTTGGTGGCGTCATTGTATTCTTTGAAACGTGGCGTCTCGTCCATGATGGCTTGGTCATACCAAGCACGAGCACGCACAAAAGCACCGTAGTTGCTGTATTTAAGCTCTAAGTCACCGTTCCACTTCAGCACGTTGGTATAGATATCGCCTTGTTTGTAGTTCAACGTGCCGTCGTCGTAGTTATAGGACGAGCCTTTGCCCGTAAAACCCATTGCAGTAGCGTTGCCTGGCATCACCTGGCCTGCATCGGGCTTTTCGGTACGCCAACCCACGCCATAACTGACGTTGTTATCAACCTGTAGGCTCAGATCACCGAAGTTAAATTCCACAGCGCTGGCCGCTGTACCCAACATACTGAGAGCAATTGCCAAAGGCAGCTTACGCATAGCGGATTGTACGAATATTTTTTTCATTATTATCTCCAATATTCTCTTAGCCTGAGACAAAGCGGATTACTCCGCTTGCTCCAGTACACCTGTGTTTTTCACTACAAAGCCTTTTAATACCCCTGGCAAACTATTTGCCGTATTAACCGCAGGAGAAATAAAGGTCGCTACTTGGCCATATATTTCAGTAAAGGCTTTCTGACCCAGTTTATTGGTGTCTGTATCTTCAGCCGACGATGCACTAGAGAAAGTACCGTGATCGCCTGCACCCATACGCACTACAGCACGCACTGTCTC